>NZ_JBHVIV010000043.1:0-36626 GCF_042799475.1 Kitasatospora sp. NPDC057692
TGACTTTTGGCACGCTGTTGAGTTCTCAAGGAACGGACGCTTCCATCAGGCGGCTTTCACACCGGCCCTCCGGGCGCTTCGTTCTTTCGTGTTTCCAGCTTATCAGATGTTTTCCGCTCCGTTTTCCGGAGTTTCTTTCGTCCGATTTGCTTTGGCCTTTCGGCGCTCCCGAACTCTATCAGAGTTTTTCGGGCCGTTTTCCCGCTCCGTTCTCGAATTTCGTTCGAGAACTTCGACTGGGGGCCGTCCCGTGGGGCAACCCGGAGAACATTACGCACCGGGTTGCCCCACGTCAAATCAGGCCGGGGAGGCTCACACCTCGACGACGACCGGGAGGATCATCGGCCGACGGCGGTAGTTGTCGGCCACCCACTTGCCGATCGTCCGGCGGACGAGCTGCTGGACCTGGCGGATCTCCAGGACGCCGTCGCCCGCCGAGCGGTCGAGCGCCTCCTGCAGCCGGGCCGCGACCGGGACGAACGCGGCGTCGTCGATGCCGGAGCCGCGGGCCTGGATGCTCGGGCCGCCGACGATCTTGCCGTTGGTGGAGTCGACCACCACGAAGCAGGAGATGAAGCCCTCCTCGCCGAGGATCCTGCGGTCCTTGAGCGAGGCCTCGGTGATGTCGCCGACCGAGGAGCCGTCGACGTAGACGTAGCCGGCCTGCACCTTGCCGACGATGCGGGCGACGCCGCCCTCCAGGTCGACGCAGACGCCGTCCTCCGCGATGACCACGCGGTTGCGCGGGACGCCGGTGGCGATGCCGAGGTCGGCGGCGGCCCGCAGGTGGCGCCACTCGCCGTGTACCGGCATGAGGTTGCGCGGCTTGCAGATGTTGAAGAAGTACAGCAGCTCGCCGGCCGAGGCGTGGCCGGAGACGTGCACCTTGGCGTTGCCCTTGTGCACGACCTTGGCGCCCCAGCGGGTCAGGCCGTTGATGACCCGGTACACGGCGTTCTCGTTGCCCGGGATGAGCGAGGACGCCAGGACGACGGTGTCGCCCTCGACGATGCGGATCTGGTGGTCGCGGTTGGCCATCCGGGACAGCGCGGCCATCGGCTCGCCCTGCGAGCCGGTACAGATCAGCACGACCTCCTTGTCCGGCAGGTCGTCCAGCTGCTTGACGTCGACGACCATGTTGCCGGGGACCTTCAGGTACCCGAGGTCGCGGGCGATGCCCATGTTGCGGACCATCGAGCGGCCGACGAACGCGACCTTGCGCTTGTACTCGTGCGCGGCGTCCAGCACCTGCTGGATGCGGTGCACGTGGCTCGCGAACGAGGCCACGATGATGCGCTTCTCCGCGTTCGCGAAAACGTTTCGCAGCGCGGCCGAGATGTCCCGCTCGTGCGGGATGAAGCCGGGGACCTCGGCGTTGGTGGAGTCCACCAGCAGCAGGTCCATGCCCTCCTCCGCCAGCTTGGCAAAGGTCGGCAGGTCGGTGAGGCGGCCGTCGAGCGGCAGCTGGTCCATCTTGAAGTCGCCGGTGGCGACGACCATGCCGGCGGGGGTGCGCACGGCGACGGCCAGCGCGTCCGGGATGGAGTGGTTGACCGCGATGAACTGGCAGTCGAAGGGGCCGATCCGCTCGCGGTCGCCCTCGGCGACCTCCAGCACGTACGGCCGGATGCGGTGCTCGGCGAGCTTGGCCTCGATCAGCGCGAGGGTGAGCTTCGACCCGATCAGCGGGATGTCCGGGTTCTCCCGGAGCAGGAACGGGACGGCGCCGATGTGGTCCTCGTGGCCGTGCGTGAGGACGATGCCGTCGATCTTGTCGAGGCGGTCCCGGATGTAGCTGAAGTCCGGGAGGATCAGATCGACGCCGGGCTGCTCGTCCTCGGGGAAGAGGACGCCGCAGTCGACGATCAGAATGCGGTCCCCGTATTCGAAGACCGTCATGTTGCGGCCGATCTCGCCGAGGCCGCCAAGCGGGGTGATCCGCAGGGCGCCCGCCTTGAGGGCCGGCGGTGCGCCGAGTTCGGGATGCGGGTGGCTCAAAAGACTCTCCTCACGACGCACGCCATATGTCCGGGGTCCTCCCCCGCGAGACATATGGCGTGCGTTCTCAGTGTCGGTTTTCCTACCAGGTCGGTGCTCTCGCGCCTTCGGTCCGGTCCAGCGGCGGACCCGTGGGGGTCCGGCGAGCCGGGGCGCGAACGTCTGTGTCTGTTACAGGTCTACCCCGCCGTCGGCGAGATCCTTCTTCAGTTGCGCGATCTCCTCGGAGGTCGCGCCGACCAGGGGCAGTCGCAGCGGGCCCGCGGGCAGGCCCTGGAGGTCCAGCGCGGCCTTGGTGAGGATCACGCCCTGGGTGCGGAAGATACCGGTGAAGACCGGCAGCAGGCGCTGGTGGACGGCCGTGGCCTTGGCCACATCGCCGGCCAGGTAGGCCTCGACCATCGTCCGCAGCTCGCCGGCGACCAGGTGGCCGACCACGCTGACGACACCGACGGCTCCGACCGACAGCAGCGGCAGGTTGAGGACGTCGTCGCCGGAGTACCAGGCGAGGTCGGAGCGGGCGATCGCCCAGGCGGCGGCGCCGAGGTCGCCCTTGGCGTCCTTGTTGGCGACGATCCGCGGGTGCTCGCCGAGCCGGACCAGCGTCTCGTGGCTCAGCGCGACGCCGGCGCGGCCGGGGATGTCGTACAGCATGACCGGCAGCCCGGTGGCGTCGGCGATCCGCACGGTGTGCCGGTACAGGCCCTCCTGCGGGGGCTTGCTGTAGTACGGCGTGACCGCGAGCAGGCCGTGCGCACCGGCCGCCTCGGCCTGGCGGGCCAGCTCGACACTGTGGTGCGTGTCGTTGGTGCCGACCCCGGCCACCACGTGGGCCCGGTCCCCGACCGCCTCCACCACGGCGCGGACGAGCTGGGCCTTCTCGGCGTCGCTGGTGGTCGGGGACTCGCCGGTGGTGCCGTTGACGACGAGGCCGTCGTTGCCGGAGGCGACGAGGTGCGCGGCGAGGCGCTGGGCGCCGTCGAGGTCGAGGCCGCCGTCGGCGGTGAACGGTGTCACCATCGCGGTCAGGACCCGCCCGAAGGGCGTCTGGGGGGTGGAGGTCGGAGCCATGCGTCCAAAACTACTCGTAGGCGGTGGGGCGACACCCTGGCCGGTCCACGGTTCGGACGGCCACGGCGGCGAACCGGCGGCGAACAGCGGGGACATGGGATTCCGGTGCTGCGTGCTCGGGGGTTCAAGCAGCACCGGAATCCGTGTTCACGAGCGTAGGGAGCGGTCAGAAATGCCGCAATCCAGACATGCCAGACACTCTCCCCGGATGCCCGTCGCCGCAGGTCAGGGGGCGGTCCGGCCGTGCTTCTCGAAGGCCGCATGGGTGAGCGGCATGAGCTCGGCCCACTGCTCCTCCATCCGCTCGGCGACCATCTCGATCTCGCGCTGCGGGAACGACGGAACCGCCGAGTTCTCCCGCTTGGTGCGCAGCGACAGGAAGTGCATCAGCGAGCGGGCGTTGCAGGTCGCGTACATCGACGAGTAGAGCCCGACCGGCAGCACCGCGCGGGCGACCTCGCGGGCCACGCCGGCCTCCAGCATCTCCTGGTAGCGCCCGTACGCCTCGCGGTAGGCGGCCTCCATCGAGGAGGTGACGGTCGCGTGCTGCTCGGGCGTGCCCTCGACGAACTCGTAGCGGCCCGGGCGGCCCTGCTGGACCAGCCTGCGCTCCTCGCCCGGCACGTAGAAGACCGGCTGCAGCTCGCGGTAGCGGCCGGACTCCTCGTTGTACGACCAGCCGCTGCGGTGGCGGTGGAACTCGCGGAAGACGAAGATCGGCGCGCTGATGAAGAAGGTCATCGAGTTGTGCTCGAACGGGGTGCCGTGCCGGTCCCGCATCAGGAAGTTGATCAGGCCCTTGGACTTCTCCGGGTCCTGTTCGAGCGCCTCCAGGGACTGCTCCCCCGCCGTCGAGACCCGGGCCGCCCAGATGACGTCCGAGTCGGCGGCGGCGCTGCGGACCAGCTCCGCGGTGATGTCGCTGCGGAACTGGGGGGCCGTCGTGTCGTCGCTCACGCGTTACTCCTCGCGGGTCGGTCGGCGCCGGTGCCACCCGTGGCGGTGGCCTCGGCGCCGGTGGTGCGGTGCAGCCGGATCGCGTGCTGCATGGTCTTGCGGGCGCGCGGCACGTCGCCGGCGTCGGCGTACGCGACCGCCAGGCGGAAGAAGACCCGCCAGTCGCCGGGGGCGGCCTCGGCCTCGGCCTTGCGGCGGGCGAACACCGCGTCCGCCGAGGCCCGGTCGATCCGCCCGCCGTCGGTGCGCTCCAGCTCGTCGACCGGCAGGCCGCCCTCGGCCTCCAGCTCGCGGGCCAGCCGCTCGCTGTCCCGGCCGAAGCGAACCGTCTGGCGCAGGAACCAGAAGCCGATGACCGGGATGACGAAGGCGCACAGGCCCATGCCGATGCCCAGCGGCTTGCCGGTGGCGATGAGCTGGACGCCCTCGCCGACGCAGATCAGCGCGACCAGCGCCAGGACGCCGGAGAGGACGAAGAAGCCGGTACGGGAGGTCATGCCGGGCTCACAGGTCCAGGAAGTGCTCAAGGCCCAGGGTGAGCCCGGGCGTCTCCACGACCTTGCGCACGCCGAGCAGGATGCCCGGCATGAAGCTGCTGTGGTGCAGCGAGTCGTGCCGGATGGTGAGGGTCTCGCCGGTGTCGCCGAACATCACCTGCTGGTGGGCGAGCAGACCGCGCAGCCGCACCGCGTGCACCGGCACGCCGTCGACGTCGGCGCCGCGGGCGCCGGGCAGGGCGTGGGTGGTCGGGTCCTGCTGCGGCGGGCGGCCGGCCTCCGCGCGGGCGGCGGCGATCAGCTGGGCGGTGCGGGTGGCGGTGCCGCTGGGGGCGTCCGCCTTGCCGTCGTGGTGCAGCTCGACGACCTCGACCGACTCGAAGTACTTGGCGGCGGTCTGGGCGAACTTCATGCCGAGGACGGCGCCGATGGAGAAGTTCGGCGCGATCAGCAGGCCCAGCTCCGGGGCCTCGTCGAGCCAGCCGCGGACGGTGGCCAGCCGCTCCTCGGTCCAGCCGGTGGTGCCGGTGACCACGTGGATGCCGTGGTGCAGGCAGAAGTCGAGGTTGCCCATCACCGAGTCGGGGTGGGTCAGCTCGACGACGGCCTGCACCCCGGCGTCGGTCAGCTCGGTGAGCTTCGCCTCGCGGCCCAGGGCGGCGACCAGTTCCAGGTCCGGGGCGGCCTCGACGGCCTTGACGGCCTCGGAGCCGATCCGGCCCCGGGCGCCGATCACAGCGACACGCAGCGTCATGGTGGGAAGTCCCTTCAGGCCAGCAGGTCGGCGAGCTTGGCGGCCCGCTTGTCGGTGATCGGACCGATCAGCGCCAGCGAGGGCCGGTACGCCCCCAGCACATCACGGGCGACCTCGTGCACGTCGTCCAGGGTCACCGCCGCTATCCGCGCCAGCATGTCGTCGACCGCCAGGTGGTGGCCGTAGCTGAGCTCGGCCTTGCCGATGCGGTTCATCAGCGAGCCGGTGTCCTCCATGCCGAGCACGGTGGAGCCGGAGATCTGGCCGATCGCGCGCTGCAGCTCCTCCTCGGTGATGCCGTCGGCGACCACCTTGGCGAGCTCCTCGCGGCAGATCCGCAGCACCTCCTCGACCCGCTTGGGCTGGCAGCCGGCGTAGATGCCGAACAGACCGCTGTCCGCGTACGAGGAGGAGTACGAGTACACCGAGTACGCCAGGCCGCGCTTCTCGCGCACCTCCTGGAACAGCCGGGAGCTCATGCCGCCGCCGAGGGCCGCGTTGAGCACGCCCATCGCCCAGCGGCGCTCGTCGTGCCGGGGCACGCCGGGCACGCCCAGCACCAGGTGGGCCTGCTCGGTGGAGCGGTTGAGCACCTCGACCCGGCCCGCGGTGCGCAGCGCCTTGACGCCGCGCCGGGCCTCGGCGGGGACGGCCTCGGACTTGGCGAGCAGCGGCGCGAAGGCCCGCTCGACCTGCCGGACGACCTTGCGGTGGTCCAGGTTGCCGGCCGCGGCGACGACCAGGTGCTCGGGCTTGTAGCGGCGGTGGAAGAAGTTGGCGATCTGGTCGCGGGTGAGCGAGCGGATCGTCTCCTGGGTGCCGAGGATCGGCCGGCCGAGCGGGCCGCTGCCGAAGATCACCTTGGCGAAGAGGTCGTGGACGACGTCACCCGGGTCGTCCTCGGCCATCGCCATCTCCTCGAGGATGACGCCGCGCTCGGCCTCGACGTCCTCGGGGCGGATCAGCGAGCCGGTGAGCATGTCGCAGACCACGTCGATGGCCAGCGGCAGGTCGGTGTCGAGCACCCGCGCGTAGTAGCAGGTGTTCTCCTTCGCGGTGAAGGCGTTCATCTCGCCGCCGACCGCGTCCAGGGCGGCCGAGATGTCCAGCGCGCTGCGCCGCTCGGTGCCCTTGAAGAGCAGGTGCTCCAGGTAGTGGGTGGCGCCGTTGAGCTGCGGGGTCTCGTCCCGCGAGCCGACGCCGACCCAGATGCCGAAGGTCGCGGAGCGCACCGTCGGCAGGGTCTCGGTGACGACGCGCAGGCCGCCGGGGAGGACGGTGCGACGCACGGTTCCGGCGCCGTCCGCGCCCTTGAGCAGGGTCCGGGTCGTGCCGGGGCGCTGCTTCGCCGCCGAGGCCTGGGCCACGGGGGTACCTCCGTAGAAAGCGGTCCGTCGAGAGAGCGTGGGGACAACAGGGTGCGGCCCGCACGCCGCTGGGGGCGTGCGGGCCGCGGGGTTCAGCTAGCGGCGCTTCACTCGGAAGCGGCCTCGGCGTTCTCCTCGCCCTCGATGACCGGGATCAGCGAGAGCTTGCCGCGCGGGTCGATCTCGGCGATCTCGACCTGCACCTTGGCGCCGACGCCGAGGACGTCCTCGACGTTCTCCACGCGCTTGCCGCCGGCCAGCTTGCGGATCTGCGAGATGTGCAGCAGACCGTCCTTGCCCGGCATGAGCGAGACGAAGGCACCGAAGGTCGTGGTCTTGACCACGGTGCCCAGGTAGCGCTCGCCGACCTCCGGCATGGTCGGGTTGGCGATCTGGTTGATCGTGGTGCGGGCGGCCTCGGCGGCCGGGCCGTCGGCGGCACCGATGTAGATGGTGCCGTCGTCCTCGATCGTGATCTCGGCGCCGGTGTCCTCCTGGATCTGGTTGATCATCTTGCCCTTGGGGCCGATGACCTCGCCGATCTTGTCCACCGGGATCTTGATGGTGATGATGCGCGGCGCGTTCGGGGACATCTCGTCCGGGGAGTCGATGGCCTCGTTCATCACGTCGAGGATGTGCAGGCGGGCGTCGCGGGCCTGCTTCAGCGCGGCGGCGAGCACCGACGCCGGGATGCCGTTGAGCTTGGTGTCCAGCTGCAGGGCGGTGATGAAGTTGCGGGTACCGGCGACCTTGAAGTCCATGTCGCCGTACGCGTCCTCGGCACCGAGGATGTCGGTGAGGGTCACGTAGTGGGTCTCACCGTCGATCTCCTGGGAGATCAGGCCCATGGCGATGCCGGCGACGGCGGCCTTCAGCGGCACACCGGCGTTCAGCAGCGACATGGTGGAGGCGCAGACCGAGCCCATCGAGGTGGAGCCGTTGGAGCCGAGCGCCTCGGAGACCTGGCGGATGGCGTACGGGAACTCCTCGCGGGTCGGCAGGACCGGGAGGATGGCCCGCTCGGCCAGCGCGCCGTGGCCGATCTCGCGGCGCTTCGGCGAACCGACGCGGCCGGTCTCGCCGACCGAGTACGGCGGGAAGTTGTAGTTGTGCATGTAGCGGCGGCGGGTCTCCGGGGAGAGCGTGTCCAGCTGCTGCTCCATGCGGAGCATGTTCAGCGTGGTGACACCCAGGATCTGGGTCTCGCCGCGCTCGAACAGGGCCGAGCCGTGCACCCGCGGGATGGCCTCGACCTCGGCGGCCAGGGTGCGGATGTCGGTGACGCCGCGGCCGTCGATGCGGACCTTGTCCTTGATGACGCGCTCGCGGACGGTCTTCTTGGTCAGCGCGTTGTAGGCGGCGCTGATCTCCTTCTCGCGGCCCTCGAACTCGGGCAGCAGCTTCTCGGCGGCCAGCGCCTTGACGCGGTCCAGCTCGTTGTTGCGCTCCTGCTTGCCCGCGATGGTGAGGGCCTGGGCCAGCTCGTCCTTGACGGCGGCGCTCAGCGCGGCCAGGACGTCGTCCTGGTAGTCCAGGAAGACCGGGAACTCGCCGGTCGGCTTGGCAGCCTGGGCGGCCAGCTGGGCCTGGGCGGCGCAGAGGACCTTGATGAACGGCTTGGCGGCGTCGAGACCGGCGGCGACGATCTCCTCGGTCGGCGCCTCGGCGCCGCCCTCGACCAGCTTGATGGTCTGGGTGGTGGCCTCGGCCTCGACCATCATGATCGCGACGTCGCCGTCCGGCAGGACGCGGCCGGCGACGACCATGTCGAAGACGGCCGACTCCAGCTCGCTGTGGGTCGGGAAGGCGACCCACTGGCCGTTGATCAGGGCGACGCGCACGCCGCCGATCGGGCCGGAGAACGGCAGGCCGGCCAGCTGGGTGGAGGCGGAGGCGGCGTTGATGGCCACCACGTCGTACAGGTGGTCCGGGTTGAGCGCCATCACGGTGACGACGACCTGGATCTCGTTGCGCAGGCCCTTGACGAAGGACGGGCGCAGCGGGCGGTCGATCAGGCGGCAGGTGAGGATCGCGTCCTCGGAGGGCCGGCCCTCGCGACGGAAGAACGAGCCGGGGATGCGGCCGGCGGCGTACATCCGCTCCTCGACGTCCACGGTCAGCGGGAAGAAGTCGAAGTGCTCCTTCGGCTGCTTGGACGCGCTGGTGGCGGACAGCACCATGGTGTCGTCGTCGAGGTAGGCGACGGCCGAGCCGGCGGCCTGACGGGCCAGACGGCCGGTCTCGAAACGGATGGTGCGGGTGCCGAAGGAACCGTTGTCGATCACGGCCTCGGCGTAGAACACGTTCTCTTCCACCTGGAAGATCTCCTCTTTCGTACGTCTCCGGGAGAGCGTCCCCGCGCATCGCCTGCGTGTTGACCCTGAACGGTCGGGCCGGTCTTCGATCGAAGCCTCCGGTGTACCCCGCTTCGGTCTGCGGGGCCTCCGGCGGCCACTACCGAGGACCGGCGCCTCTCGGCCGGCCGGGTCCGGACGGGCGGTCCGCGTCTGGACGCTCTCTCGGATGCGGGCGGCTTCCGTTTGAAGCCTTCGTCCCGCGGGGGGTTGGGTCCTGCTGCCTGAGTGGCGCGCTTGCGGCGCCATCACCCGGCATGCCCACAACCCTACGGTGCAATCCTCGGCCACCTGGGGAGGTGCGCGCGAGTTGTTATGCCCGGTCGTTGCGTTCGGACGCCCCGCCGGACGCCCCGGCCGTGCGGCCGCGGCATACGCGCGAGGGGCGGCTCCCCGGTGTGGGGAGCCGCCCCGAGCGGCGTTCTCAGCGGGCGCCGCCGGCGGCACCGCGGCGGATGCCCAGGCGGTCGACGAGCGTACGGAAGCGCTCGATGTCCTTCTTGGCCAGGTACTGCAGCAGACGGCGGCGCTGGCCGACCAGGATCAGCAGGCCGCGGCGCGAGTGGTGGTCGTGCTTGTGCGACTTGAGGTGCTCGGTCAGGTCCGAGATGCGGCGGGAGAGCATGGCGACCTGGACCTCGGGGGAGCCGGTGTCGCCCTCCTTCTGGCCGAACTCGGCGATGATCTGCTTCTTGACGTCAGAGGCGAGAGCCACTGCAACTCCTTACGAGGTTGATACCGAGCGGTCCTGGTCTACGGCACAGGACTCTGGGAGAACTCGGTGTCGTGACGGGCGCGGCCGCCGGTCGTCGTCCCACCCGGGGACGGACACACGGCTGCGCTCGGAGGCCAAGCGTACCAGTGCCGCCGACACCGGTGGCCGGCGGCCCCGGCGGGCGGTTCAGCCGGTGGCTCCGCGGACCAGCCGGTAGACGTCGAGGACGGCCAGCACCAGCGGGACCAGCGCCATCAGGGTGAGGCTGTCCACCAGGTCCAGGATGCGCCCCCAGAACGGGGAGACGCCGAGCCGGGGCACCACCAGGGCGATCGCGGTGAGCACCGCGGCGCCGAAGGCGATCGAGGCGGTCAGCCAGACGGTGCGCAGGTCGGCGCCGGTGGAGCCGATGCCGGCCCGCAGCACGAACTGCGGGGTGTGCAGGGAGAGGCCGACGATCAGCAGCGACAGGCCGAGCAGGCCGGCGATGGTGAGGCTGAAGACCTGCGCGCTGTAGCGGAACAGCCGGGCGCGGAGCATGGTGACGAGGCCGAGGACCAGGGCGAGCAGCTCGGGGAAGGTCTCGTCGGTGAAGCCGAGCACCGCGCAGGCGCCGACGATCACCGCGGCGCAGCCGCCGACCAGGCCGACCAGCACCTCGTGGCCGCGGCGGGCCTGGTGGGCGATCCGCTCGTACTGGACGAGTTCGGCGCGGGCGCCCTCCTCGTCGTGGTCGCGGCCGCGGGCACGGGTCTGGCCGGGGGCGCTGTAGCCGACGGGCAGCCGGGCGAAGCGGGCGGACAGGCCGGGCAGGAACCCGATCACGGCGACGGCGGCGACGCCGGTGACGGCGGCGATGTGGTCGGCCGGGGTGCCGGGCAGCAGCACGGCGGCGAAGGTGGCGAGCGCACCGGCCGCGGCCAGGAAGGCGGCGGCGACGAACAGCGAGTCCTTCTCGGGCAGCAGGCCGACCAGCAGGACGGCGGCCACCAGGACGGCGACGCAGCCGGTGAGGAACTGCAGCCGGCCGGGCCCGTCCAGCGGGCCGCCGGTGGGGGCGAGGACGCCGCTGCCGGCGATCAGGGCGTGCGGCAGGGCGCCGAGGCCGAGCGCGAGGCCGGCCCAGGCGTCCCGGTAGACCCGGGCGCGGACGCCGGCGAAGGCGGTGAGCACCACGGCGACGACGCCGGAGAGCACGCCGGGCAGGCCGTGCATGTCGTGGCGCAGGTCGGAGAACCAGAGGGCGAAGCCGAGCAGGGTGAGCAGCACGCCGGTGCCGATGAGGCCGAAGGCGCGCATCAGCTCGGGGCTCCAGAACCGGCGGTCGGTCTCGCCGGCGGTGGCGATCGCGTCGGCGACGTCGTCGTAGACGGCGGGCGGCAGCGACTCGGCGAACGGGCGCAGGCTGAGCAGGTCGCCGTCGCGCACCTGCTGGGCGGCGAGCGAGCGGCCGCCGTCGAGCACCGTGCCGTCGCGGCGGACCAGGTGGAACCCGGTGGGAGCGCCGTCCGGCTGGGTCTGGCCGGAGAGCCGCAGCACCTCGGGGTAGACGTCCGCGAGCGGGACGTCCTCGGGCAGGGCGACGTCGATCCGGCTGTCCGGGGCGACGACGGTGACCCGGCAGAAGCCGGTGGTGACGGGCGTCGTCATGCCCGCACCTCGTTCGCTCGACGCACTGGGCGCTCCCCCTTGGTGACGGTGCCGCGGCACCGGCGACTGGTCGGTCTGGCCGTCGCGCGGACGCCTGCCGGACGGAACCGGCCCGGCGGGGCCACGAGTTGGCGAGGCGTTACCCTACCCGCTCGGTTCGTGTCCGGCCCCGTGGAGGGCGGGCGGGCCCCGCCCGGGCGGGGCCCCAGTAGGATCGGCCCCTGCGCAAGGCGGCGGGGGCGGCACGCGCCTCCCCCGGGTGCCTGCGGTCGGCGGAGCGGGGGCGGCGTCATACGGGGCGTCCTCACCCGTACGTATCCAGTTGCGTGAGGGCTGATGCCGTGGTGATCGAGCGAAGCGTTCGTGGTCGGAGGGTGGGGCGCGCATGGGCGTGATCACCGTCAAGCGGCCGCCCCGGGCCTATCCGCCCGCGGTTCCGGACGAGCCGGTGGAGCTGGTCCCCCCGCCCGAACTGCCCCGGTCGGGCGGCGAGGACTGGGTGATGAGCATCCTGCCGATGCTCGGCATGGGCGGATCGGCGGTGTTCTTCTTCGCCCCGGGCGCCCAGGCCCCGATGAAGATCATGGGCGGTCTGATGATCGTCTCCACGGTCGGCATGGCGCTCGCCCAGATCGTCCGGGCCCGCAAGGGCGGCTCCTCGGCCACCGCGGACGAGCGGCGCGACTACCTCAAGTACCTCCAGCAGATGCGCCGCCAGGTACGCCGGACCGCCGAGCGCCAGCGCGGCGCGCAGCTCTTCCTCAACCCCGAGCCGGACCAGCTCTGGTCGATCGTCGCGGACGGCCGGCGGCTGTGGGAACGGCGTGCCGGGGACGCCGACTTCGCGCAGATCCGGGTCGGCCGCGGACCGGTGCAGCTGTCCACCCCGCTGGTCGCGCCGCAGACCGCGCCGATGGACGAGCTGGAGCCGCTGTCGGCGGCGGCGATGCAGACCTTCCTGAAGGCCCACGGCACCCTGCAGGACCTGCCGCTGGCGATCTCGCTGCGCGCCTTCTACCACATCACGGTCTGCGGGGACCCGGACACCGTCTACGGCAACGTCCGGGCGATGATCGCCCAGTTGACCACCCTGCACTCGCCGGACGACCTGCTGGTGACGGTGGCGGCCGCGCCCGGCGCGGTGGACGAGTGGGAGTGGACCAAGTGGCTCCCGCACAACCAGCACCGCAAGGAGAGCGACGGCGCCGGTTCGCGCCGGCTGATCGCCACCGGCCTCGGCGAGCTGGAGCTGCTGCTCCAGGACGAGCTCGCCGGCCGCCAGCGGTTCGTCCGGGACGCCGCGCCGACCGCCGACCAGCCGCACATCGTCGTCGTGATGGACGGCGCCTCGGTGCCGCACGACTCGCTGCTGGCCGGCGCCGAGGGCGTGCACGGGGTGACCATCGTCGAGGTGGTCCCGGGCGATCTCGACGAGCCGACCGGGCACCTGATCGTCACGGTCTCGCCGGACGAGCTGGTGCTGCGCTCGGCCTCCGGCGCCACCTACGCCGGCGCCCCGGACACCCTCTCCGCCTGGCAGTCCGAGGCGCTGGCCCGGCAGCTGGCGCCGTACCGGGCCTCGGCCGGCGGCGACGACGAACCGCTGCTGTCCAACCTGGACTTCACCGACCTGATGAACTCCGGCGACCCGGGCTCCTTCGACGTCGCCCGCAGCTGGCGGCAGCGGGCGCAGCACGAGCGGCTGCGGGTGCCGATCGGCGTCGGGGCCGGCGGCGAGCACGTCCACCTGGACATCAAGGAGGCCGCGCTGGAGGGCATGGGCCCGCACGGCCTGTGCGTCGGCGCGACCGGCTCCGGCAAGTCCGAGCTGCTGCGCACCCTGGTACTGGGGCTGGCGATGACGCACTCCTCGGAGACGCTGAACTTCGTGCTCGCCGACTTCAAGGGCGGCGCGACCTTCGCCGGCATGGCCGAGATGCCGCACACCTCCGCGGTGATCACCAACCTGGAGGGCCAGCTCACCCTGGTCGACCGCATGCGGGACGCCATCGAGGGCGAGCTCAACCGGCGCCAGGAGCTGCTGCACCGGGCCGGCAACTACGCGAACATCCACGAGTACGAGCGGGCCCGGGCGGCCGGCGCGGCGCTGGACCCGCTGCCGTCGCTGGTGCTGATCATCGACGAGTTCTCCGAACTGCTCACCGCCAAGCCCGACTTCATCGACATGTTCATCCAGATCGGGCGGATCGGCCGCTCCCTCGGGGTGCACCTGCTGCTGGCCTCGCAGCGCCTGGAGGAGGGCAAGCTGCGCGGCCTGGACACCTATCTCTCCTACCGGATCGGCCTGCGCACCTTCTCGGCCGCCGAGTCGCGGGCGGCGATCGGCGTCCCGGACGCCTACCACCTGCCGCCGGTTCCGGGCGTCGGCTACCTGAAGTTCGGCACCGACGTGATGGACCGCTTCAAGGCGGCGTACGTCTCCGGGCCGTACCGGGCGCCGGGGCAGCAGCGGTCGACCGGCGGTCGGCTGGTGACCGCTCGGCCGGTGCGGTTCACCGCGGCCGAGGTGCCGGTGACCGAGCCGCTGGTGCAGGAGGTCGAGCCGATCCCCGAGGAGCCGGACGACGCCCTGGCGGACACCGTGCTGGACGTCTTCGTGCAGCGGATGGCGGGCCAGGGCCCGGCCGCGCACCAGGTGTGGCTGCCGCCGCTGGACGCCCCGCCGAGCGTGGACCAGTTGCTGCCGCCGCTCCAGGCGACCGCCGAGCGCGGGCTGACCGCGCCGCAGTACGCGGCGCTGGGCCGGCTGCGGGTGCCGGTCGGCATCGTCGACAAGCCGCGCGACCAGAAGCGCGACATCCTCGACCACGACTACGCGGGGGCGGCCGGGCACGGCCTGGTGGTCGGCGGTCCGCGGTCCGGCAAGTCGACGGTGATCCGCGCCACGGTGGCCTCGTTCGCGCTCACCCACACCCCTCTGGAGGTGCAGTTCTACCTGCTGGACTTCGGCGGCGGCGGCTTCCAGTCGCTCCAGGACCTGCCGCACGTCGGCGGGGTGGCCGGGCGGCTGGACGCCGAGAAGGTCCGCCGGATGGTCTCCGAGGTGCACGGCGTGCTGAACCGGCGCGAGGAGCTCTTCCGCGCCACCGGGATCGACTCGATCGGCACCTACCGGGCCCGCCGGGCCTCCGGGGCGCTGCCCGAGGAGCGGTTCGGCGACGTCTTCCTGGTGATCGACGGCTGGAACACCTTCAAGCAGGAGTTCGAGGCGCTGGAGCCGGTGATCGGCGACATCGCCCAGCGCGGCCTGGGCTACGGCGTCCACCTGATCGTCACCGCGGCCCGCTACGCGGAGGTCCGCCCGGCGCTCAAGGACCTGCTGCAGAACCGGACCGAGCTGAAGCTCGGCGACGCCATGGAGTCCGAGGTGGACCGCCGGGTGGCGCAGAACGTGCCGGCCGTCCCGGGCCGCGGCGTCACCGCGGACCGGCTGCACTTCCTCACCGGCCTGCCGCGGCTGGACGGCTCCGGCTCGGTGGAGGACCTGCAGAACGGCGTGGCCGGACTGGTCTCGGCGGTCGCCGGGGCGTGGACGGGCCCGCGCGCGCCGCAGGTCCGGATGCTGCCGGCGGTGCTGGACGGCCACTCGCTGCCGAAGGGCTTCGAGTTCCCCGAGCGGGGTGTCGCCTTCGGCGTGGACGAGGCGGAGCTGGCGCCGGCCTTCGTCAACTTCGAGACCGACCCGCTGTTCATCGTCTTCGGCGACACCGAGTCCGGGAAGTCCGCGCTGCTGCGGATGCTGGTCAAGCAGATCACCGACCGGTACACCCCGGACCAGGCCGGCATCGTGGTCGGCGACTACCGGCGCGCGCTGCTCGGCGCCGTCCCGCCGGAGTACCTGGTGGAGTACGCGGCCGCGCAGCCGGCCATGTCGAGCGTGGTCGAGATGCTGCGCGGGGCCTGCGCGCGCCGGCTGCCCGGGCCGGACGTCACCGCCGAGCAGCTGCGAAACCGCAGCTGGTACAGCGGCAAGGACATGTTCGTGGTCGTCGACGACTACGAGCTGGTGGCGACCTCCTCGGGCAATCCGCTCGCGGCGCTCGCGGAGTTCCTGCCGTTCGCGCGGGACATCGGCCTGCGGGTGATCGTCGCGCGCAGCGCGGGCGGCGCCGGGCGCTCGCTGTACGAGCCGTTCATGCAGCGGATGCGCGAGCTGGGCGGCCAGGGCGTGCTGCTCTCCGGCAACCGGGACGAGGGTCCGCTGCTGGGCACCGTGAAGCCGCAGGCGCTTCCGCCGGGCCGGGGCGTGTTCGTCTCGCGCCGGGTGACCAGCGGGCAGATGGTGCAGACGGGCTGGCTGCCGGTGCCTTAGCCGCCGTTCTCGTCACGGAACGTGTCGAAGGGGTCGGGTCCTCGGGATCCGGCCCCTTCCGCCGTCCCGGGTGCTGAAACGTTACCTAGATCTTTCCGCCGGAGGGCTGCGGTTCCCGTACCCGGCCCGCGGCTCGCCGGGCGGCGCGGGGTGTTCGGGCGACCTGCCTCCGCATCCGAGCGGCACCTTTGAATGGATGCACGCAACACGGCGTTCACCTTGGATTCAAGCGCCACGCGGCGAAAGTAACAAGTCGGACATGCATAGTGATGACGGTTAGTGATCATCAGATCGCATGTTTATGCGTTGCGTGACAACGGATTCCGAAGCGATTCCGCCATTGACGCGATCGATACGGCCAAGGTTCCATGGCGGCCCAGGGAGCGACAGGACCAGAAACCGAGCCAGTCAGCCAGCGGAGGCGATACCGCTCCCTCCCCAGGACCAGCACAGAGCCGATCGGATGCCACATGACCGACACGCTTCGCCCACCCGCCGCCGCGGCCCCCGCCACGGCCGTCGCGGGCGCGCCCGACACTCAGCAGCAGACGCTCAAGCGCTCGATCGGTGTTGTCGGCGGCACCCTGCTCACGCTGTCCTGCGTCACCCCGGCCTCCACGCTCTTCGTGATCGTCCCGGAGCTGTTCTCCAGCATCGGCAGCGCCACCGCGCTGGCCATCGCGATCGGCTCGATCCTCTGCATCGCCGTCGCCTTCTGCTACTCCGAGCTAGGCACCCTGATCCCCAGCGCCGGCGGCGAGTACGCGATGGTCGGCACCCTGGCCGGGCGCCTGGCCGGCTGGCTGGTCTTCGTGCTCTCGCTGATCGTGGTGATGATCGTGCCCTCGGTCATCGCCCTCGGCACCGCCGACTACCTCGCCCCCGTGCTGCACGTCGACAAGCCGCTGGCCGGCGCCGCGGTGATGCTCGCCGCCACCCTGGCCGGCCTGCTGGACCTGCGCGCCAACGCCTGGATCACCGGCATCTTCCTGGTCCTGGAGGTCATCGCGGCCGGCGTCGTGTCGGTGCTCGGCTTCGCCCACGCCAACAGCGGCGCGCCCAGCATGCTGCACGGCGTGGTCACCGGCGAGGACGGCGTCACCACCACGGTGAGCATCGGCGCGATCATCGGCGCCCTCGGCATCGCGCTCTTCATCACCCAGGGCTTCTCCACCGCCGTCTACCTCTCCGAGGAGCTGGAGAACCCGCGCCGCAACGTCTCCCGCACCGTGCTGTGGACGCTGGGCATCTCCGCCGCGATCCTGCTCGTCCCGGTCGCCGCCATCACCATGGGCGCCCCCGACCTGGCGACGCTGAGCTCCGGCGACATCTCCGGCATGGTCACCGCCTGGAGCAACTCCGCGGTCGGCACCTTCATCAGCCTCTGCGTCGCGCTGGCCATCATCAACGCCGGCATCGTCATGGTCATCCAGAACTCCCGGGTGCTGTTCGCCTCGGCCCGCGACAAGGCCTGGCCCGGCCCGGTCAACAAGGCCTTCGGCACCCTGGGCCGGTTCGGCTCCCCGTGGGTCGCCACCCTGGCGGTCGGCCTGCCGGGCGCCGCGCTCTGCTACGTCAAGGGCGAACTGCTCAGCGAGATCACCGGCGTCGCCGTCACCGGGATGTACCTGCTGGTCGCGATCGCCGCGCTGCTCTCCCGCCGCAAGCACCACAAGCACGCCGCCGCCTGGCGGATGCCGCTGTGGCCCGCCGTCCCGGTGGTGCTGATCGTGGTCCTGGGCTACGTCATCACCCAGCTGGACGTGGTGCCGCTGCTGTGGACCGGCGGTATCACCGCCGCCGCCACCCTCTACTGGCTGTTCTTCCTGCGCCCCCGCCAGGACACCCACTGGGTGATCAGCCTCCCCGAGGACCAGCAGGCCTGATCCCCCCGAAACCCCCACCCTCCCCCACACGGCAGTGCCCCGGGCTCCCCCTGGCCCGGGGCACTGCCGCGTCCGCGGCCGCTACGGCTCGCCCGCTACTTCCGGAGCTTCCACTCCGGGGAGAGCGCGATCGCGGTCAGCTGCTCGACGGTCAGCGCCGGAGCGGTGCGGGTGGCCGGGCTGTTCTGGGTGCCGCTGTTGAAGGCGCTGATCACCACCCGCAGGCCGTCCGGGTGCAGGGTGTCGACCGTCCACATCACCGGCTTGCCGGTCGACTTGCGGACCACGACCTTGGTGCCGTCGGCGCGCTTCTCGGCACTGCCGTAGAGCGAGGTGTCCTTGTTGGGCCCGCGCCAGTCCTGCACGTTGATCTCGACCAGGGACTTGCCCTTGCCGTCGTTCACCACGAAGTTGGCGAAGCCCGGCTGACCGCCGGTCTCGGTCTCGGTCAGACCGGCCGGGAGCAGCTTGGCGACGATCGCCAGGATCTCCTCCCGGCTGTACTCCTTGGCGGTCTCCCGCGGCGTGACCGGGCCCGGCTGCGGGACGGCGGCGACCACCCGGTCCCAGGACTTGTCGGTGACGACCGCGGTCAGCTGCTCGGGGGTCAGCGGCGGGGCGGGCCGGGAGACCGGCTGCCCCTTCTCCGCCGGGGAGTTCCACTCGTTCAGCTCGATCAGCCGGCCGTCCTTGCCGGTCAGCTTGGCGTACCAGCGCTTGGTGTCGGCCCGGCGGTCCGGGTACTCGTAGCCCTGGAAGACGGTCAGCGTCCCGCCGTCCGGCAGGGTGGTCGTGGTGCAGGCGTCGTAGGGGACGTACTTCTTGTCCGGGCACTCGTTCTCGGTGCGGCGGGGGTCGCCCTCGCCGAGCCGGGCGATCGAGAGCCCGAGCTGGGCCTTGCCCTTGCCGTCGTCGAGGACCAGCACGGCGCCGGGCATGGCGAAGGCCGCGGGCTTGCCGTCCGGATCAGTGCCGCGGCCGCTGGCCGCGGTCACCTCGCCCTTGGGCAGCAGCGCCTTGAACGTCGCGAGCACCTCGTCGGCGCTGACCGGAGCGGCCTGCGCGGCCGGAGTGGACGGCGCGGCGGCGGCCGTGGGCGCGGCCGAGCCGGACCCGGTGCCGCTGCCGGCGGCCGCGGTGACCGTGGTCCCGGCCGGGGCGCCCCCGGCCAGGTAGACGGTGCCGGTGCCGACCAGGGCCAGCGCGGCGGCGCCGCCGACGACGGCGGTGGCGGAGCGGCGGCGCCAGCGGCGACGACCGCGGGCCAGGCCGCCGGCCGCCAGCTCGCTCGGCCCGCCGGGGCGGAAGCCCTCCCCGGTACGGGTCAGAGCGTAGAGCAGGTCATCCTCGAAGTTGTCCGGTCCGGACATGCGTGATCACCGTTTCCTTCGGTCACGGGACGGGTCGTTGGCGGGACCCGGAGGGCGGCGGGAGCGGTGGTGGCGGGAGCGGTCCGGGGACCGGGCCGCCGTCAGTGGGCGGCGAGCTCGGACAGCGAGTCTCCGAGCTGCTCGCGCAGCTTGCCGAGGGCCCGGCTGGTCCTGGTCCGGACCGCGCCCGAGGAGAGCCGCAGCACCTCGGCGGTCTCCTCGACGCTGCGGTCCTCCCAGTAGCGCAGCACCAGCACCGCCCGGTCCTTGGCCGCCAGCTGCCCGAGCGCGTCGAGCAGGGTCAGCCGCAGCGTGCGGTCCACCTCCATGCCCGTGGGCTCCGGCAGCAGGTCGGTCGGCCGTTCGCCGCTGGAGCGGCGGCGCTTCTGGGCGAGGAAGGCGCGCACCATCACGGTGTGCAGGTACGCGCCCGGGTGCTCGACCCGGTGCCGTCCTCCGGTCCACGCGCTGCGGCGCCACAGCACGTACATCCGGCCGAGGGCCTCCTGGACGAGGTCCTCCGCCTGGTGGGTGTCTCCGCTGGTGAGCAGGCAGGCTGAGCGGTACAGCCGTCCGGTGTGGCCCGAGACGAGTTCCAGGAACTCCGCGTCCCTCGTCCCGCGTGCGGCCCCGATCAGCCCCATCCGCTTCTTCCTCCCCCGCTCACCACTGTCGACACCTCTTGGATGCGGTGACCGGGGCGGGATGTTACAGCCGGACCGAAGAATTCTCCGCGGCGTCGGCGGCGGACCGGCGCCGGTGGTCGCGCAGCACCACGCCGCCGCCGATCAGCAGGGCGACCAGAAGGGCGCCGACGCCCAGGACGTAGGTCGCGGTGCGGCCGTCGCGGTCGGCCTGGGTCTCGCCGAGGCCGAGCGGGCGCGGCACGATCGGGGCGGAGGCCAGCTGGACCGGCGGGTCCTCCACCGGGCGCTCGGCCGGTGCGGCGGGCGCGGTGGTCACCGCCTTCACCGGGTCGACCACGCCCCAGCCGATGTACTCGTTCGCCTTGTGGTCGGTGCGCTGCGCGGTCTGCTCGATCCAGGCGCGCACCTGGCTGGGCCGCCAGTCCTTGTGCGCGCCGACCAGCAGCGCCGCCAGTCCGGCCACGTACGGCGCGGCGAAGCTGGTGCCGTTGTCCACGCACTGCCCGCCGCGCGGGACGGTGGAGAGCATGTCGACCCCGGGGGCCGCGACGTCCACGAAGTCGCCGTACTGGGAGAAGTAGGTGCGCTCGTTGTTGCGGTCGGAGGCGCCGACGGCGAGCACCGTGCGGAACGCCGCCGGGTAGGTGTCGCCCTTCTTGCCGTCGTTGCCGGTGGAGGCGACCACCACCACGCCGCGGTTCTCCGCGTTGTCGATCGCGGCCTTCAGCTCCTCGTAGCCGACGAAGCGGGTGTCGCCCGCGCCGCGCACGTCCTGCGAGATGTTGATGACCTTGGCGCCCTGCTGGACCGCCGAGTTGACGGCCTCGACCAGCGAGTGCACATCGCCGTTGCCCTCGGCGTCGTTCTGCCGGATCGACAGGATGGAGGCGCCCGGGGCGATGCCGACGAAGCCGGTCTGCTCGCTGCGCGAGGCCGCGATGATGCCGGCCACCTTGGTGCCGTGGCCGACCAGGTCGTCCTTGCCGCCGCCCTCGACCCGCTTGCCCTCCTTGTCCTTGAGCAGCGAGCCTCCGTCGACCACCTTCGCGGCGAGCTGCGGGTTCTGGTCGTCCACCCCGGTGTCGATGACCGCCACCAGCACCCCGGCGCCGGTGACCGCGCCGCCCTGCCAGAGCTCGTCCAGCACCATCCGCTGGAGCGACCACGGGACGGCCTGCACGTTCTGGGCGTTCTTGCCGCACTCCCCCGCGGCCGCGATGCCCGGTCCGTCCGCCGCCGCCGGCACCGTCAGCGGGCCGCCGAGCAGCGCGAGCACGGCCGCCGCCGCGGCCGTCGTCCGGAACCTGACCACCGGCACCCTGCCACCCCTCATCTCGTCCACCTGGTTGCACGCTCGCGCGCCAAAGGCGGGCACCCGCGAGGGGGCGCCCGCCCTTCGGCGCGCCGGGTTCGGCGCCGAGCCGTCAGCCGGTCCAGAGGGTGGCGTTGCGGTTCTCGGTGTTGTGGTAGCTGGTGGCCGCGTTGTCCAGCGACTTGGCGATCTGCTCCAGCACCTGCTGCAGGTGGGCGGCACGCTGGTCCCACTTGGCCTGGTGGGCCTGGTAGCCCTGCTGGGCGGCGCCCTCCCAGCTCGCGGCGATCTTGGTGACGCCGCCCTTCAGCTCCTCCAGCTGGGCCTGGATGGTCTGCGCGGTCCGGCGGACCTCGGCGCTGGCGCTCTTGATGGTCTCGAAGTTGACCAGAATGTGGTCGGCCACGGTGTCTCCTAGTCGAGGCTGCGAGGCGCCCCGTCACCCGGGGTGCGCGTCGCGGGGTGGACGGACAGAGCTCAGGATCAGACGCCGGCGGCGGCGGACCCGAAGATCGCCTGCTGGTCGGCGTCGGCCTGCGAGTACTTCTGGGTCGTGATCTCGATCGCGTCCTTGATGGCGCGCAGCGACTTGTTCAGCTCCTGGGCGTCCGTGTTGAACTGCCCCTGGAGGTTGGTGTACGCCGTCGCGGCCTGGCCCTGCCAACCGCCGGTGATCGAACCCACCAGGTTGTTGAGGCCGTTGATCTCAGTGTTGATCTTGTTGATGACCTCGTCCATGTGCTTGGCGAACGCCAGCATCTCCTGAGCGGTCGTCTTGAACTGACCCATGCTCCACCGTCCCCCATGAGACAGACCTCGTGGCCGGGGGGCGATTTCCGGCCCCCGGGCATCACCGGTGTGATGTCCTGCAGCACTGTAGTCGGCACACGCAGCTCACCCAACACCGGGCGACAGCCGGTTACCGAGCCATGACATCATGGCCAATTCCTTTGCGCCGCGCGGGCAGAGACCCCGCATCAGGCGTTCTGCCGCTGCGCCGCGCTCTTCGCGTTGAGCGCCGGACCGGCCGGCACCAGGTTCGACCACTGCTGCGGCACCAGCGCCGGCTGGAGGCCCTGGTAGCCCAATCGGGCCTGGTTGCCGCCCGCCTCCTCGGGCTGCGGCGGGGCGGACGGCGTCCCGGGCTGGGTCGTCGGGGGCTTCGACACCCCGCCCTGGGCGGCCGGTTGGCCGGGCTGGGCCGGCGCGGTGGTCTGGCCGCCCTTGCCGCCCTCGCTGCTGGCCGGCATCGCGTAGCGCAGGCCGGTCTCGGTGATGAGGAAGTCGGTGCCCGATCCGTCCGCCGCGTTGTCCAGCGCGCGGTAGAACAGGCCGTGACCCGGCGTCACATGCGCGGTGGCCGCGCCGTTGCTGTACCGCACCGGGTAGTCGGGGCCGGCCCAGACGCTGCGCCGGGGCGTCCGGCCGTCCTCCGCGACTCCCTCGAACGTGCTGCAGACCACCCGGCGCGCGTCCTTCGGCGCCTGCCAGGTGTTGGCCGGCGCGCCCGTCCTGGCGGGCCAGTCGGCGGCACCCTCGGCCATCAGCGGCACATTGCTGTTGACGACGGCGTGCTCGGCCGGGGTCAGGTCGTCGATCCGCGGGCTCTTGTTGGCGTCCTGGTTGTACAGCGGCTGCAACAGCGGGTTCTGCCGGATCAGTTCGGCCTGGAACTGGCTGATCAGCAGCAGCTGGCTCTTGCCCACCACGTAGTGCTTGTCACCGAACCGGACCAGCCGGCCGACCTTGCGGTCCTCCGGGTTCTGCAGCGGCACCGTGGAGTTGGCGGCCCGAGTGTCCGGGACCAGCCCGTCGATCCTCGGGAAGACGATGTCGCTGCCCGGCGCCAGCGTCTCCAGCCAGTCCTTCTTCACCTTCTGCGGGACGGCCGTCGGTCCGAAGACCGCCCCCATCAGCTGGGTCCGGGTGGCGTCCGAGTCCTCCGGGCCGCCGATCGCGTGCCGGCGGCCCTTGTCGTCCACCAGGAACACCTTCAGCCTCCCCTGGCCCGCCGCCTGGCCGGACGCGGTGACCTGCGGATCGTCCGCCAGCTGCACCAGCAGCGCCTGGCCGACGTCCAGCTGGCGGTCCTTCGCCCCGAGCGCGTCCGCGTCCGCGCCGCCCGCCACGAACACCGCCTGGTCGACGGTGCTCCCCTGGTCGCCGCCCGGGCGGTCGCAGACCGCCCACTTCATCGGCCGGCCCGCGTTCTCCTTGCTCGGCAGCTTGTCCGGCGCGTACGGGATGCCGATCGTCGGGCCGTGGTTGGGGTAGCGGTCCAGCACGCCGTCGTCGACCACCACGACCTTGGAGTCCACCGGCAGCACCAGCCGCGCCGAGGCCATGTTCAGCACCTGGTGCAGCCGCTTGGTCCTCCCGTCCGGGTCGGTCAGCACCACGTACCGGGTCGTGCTCTGCTTGCCCTGGACGATGTACTTGCCCTCGTCCCAGCCCACCGGGGCGCTCGGCTTGAACACGCCCCAGAGGCCGAAGCCGCCGACCACCAGCGCGCCCACGATCACGCTCGGCAGCACCGCCTTGACCGGCCGCGGCGCGTCCTCGTCGCTCCCCCCGCCGCCGGGCAGCAGAAAGGCCGCGACCGTGCGCTTGCGGGCGAAGGTGTAGGCGTTCAGCTCGTCCCGGCGCGATGCCATCCTCGTCGTCTCCCCTGTCAGACCGCCCTGCCCCGTGTCCCGCACCCCCCGGGCGAGAACGTGCTCGAACCCTCTACGATGCGGCAGCAGACGGTGAGTACCGTACGGGTACGGTTCACGCACCGGCCAGCCGGGCCGCGACAACCGAACCAGGAAGGGGCACTCGGGGGATGCCAAGCCAGACCGCTCCAGGGCGCCGGAGCACGGCACGGGACGGCGGTGCGCGCCGCTCCGCACGACGCGGCCGGACCGACGGCGGCGGCTCCCCCGCCCCGGACGGCGCCGCGCGGACGCCCCGCTCCGGCGGCGCCGACGGCCCCGTCCCGGTCCGCGTCCACCCCCGGCCCGGGCTGCTCGGCGGGCGGCTGAGGCTCCAACAGCTCGTCCTGGTCGAGGTCGCGGTGGCGCTGGTCGCGGTCGGCTGGACGATCAGCCGGCCGGTCGCCGCCGGCTTCGGCGCGGTCGCCCTGGTGCTGGTCGTGCTCGCGCTCGTGCCGCTGCGCGGGCGCACCATCCCCGAGACGCTGCGGGTGCGCGCCGCGCTCAAGGCCCGCCGCAAGCGCGCCCGCGCCCACGTCCCGCCGCCCGGCACCGACCCGGCGCTCGCCCCCGCCCTGGAACTCGAACCCGCCCTGCGCACCTGCACCCACGCCACCGAGGCCGACCTCGGCGGCCGCCCGGTGCGCCGGGAGACCGGCATGGTCGGCGACGGCACCTTCCTCAGCGCCGTCCTGCTCGTCCAGGCCAAGGACCTGCCGCTGCGCCCGGCCCGCACCGCCCGGCCGCTGCCGCTGGACGTGCTCTGCTCGGCGCTGCGGGTCGACGACATCACCCTGGAGTCGGTCCAGCTCGTCCAGCACACCCAGCCCGCGCCCGCGCCGCACCTGCCCGAGCAGTCGCTGGCCGCCCGCGCCTACCGGGAGCTCGCGGACGGCACCGCCACCCCCGCGCTGCGGCTCACCTGGGTGGCGCTCAAGCTCGACCCGGAACGGGCGGCCACCGCGGTGCGCGCCCGCGGCGGCGGCGAGCAGGGCGCCCGCAAGGCGCTCCAGCGGGTCACCGACCAGCTCGCCGGGCGGCTGAACAGCGCCGGCTTCGACGTCACCGTGCTCGACGAGCGCGAACTGATCGCCGCCCTCGCCATCTCCAGCTGCGTCAACCCGCTGGCCACGGCCGGCCGCCAGGGCACCGGCAGCGGCGGCGGCAGCGGACGGCGCACCCAGGAGACCAACCGCTTCTGGCGGGTCGACGACCGCTGGCACAGCACCTACTGGATCTCCCGCTGGCCGCAGCTCGGCCGCCCCGGCGGCGCCCCCGGCCGGATCGCCGCCCCCGACCTGGTCAACCTGGTCACCGGCGCCCCCGCGCTGGCCAGCACCTTCAGCCTGACCGCCGGTCACGGCACCGGCGGCTCGGTCGCCCTCAGCGGCCACGTCCGGATCACCGGGCGCAGCGAGAGCGAGGCCGTCGACCTCGGCCGGCAGGTGGAGGCGCGGGCCCAGAGCACCGGGCTCGGCCTGACCCGGCTCGACCTGGAGCAGGCCCCCGGGGTCCTGGCCACCCTGCCGCTGGGAGGTGCTTCCTGATGGCGTACCAGACCCGGCCCGCCGCCGCCCCGCAGGGCGGTGCGGAACCGCAGCCCCGGGTCCGGCCCCGACTGCTGCCCGGCTTCGGGCTGCGCGGCCCGCGCCGGGAGAAGCACGTGCTGACCCTCGCGGAGCTGGACGCGCTGTCCTTCCCGGTCGGCGACGACGGCGTGCTGATCGGCGAGGACGTGCACCAGTCGCGCCCCGCCGTCCTCGGCCTGTTCCGGCCCACCGCCTACGAGCTGGTGCTGGTCGGCGGCCTGTGGACGGCGCAGGTCATCGCGCTGCGGGCGGCCGCCACCGGCGCGCGGATCGCCGTGGAGACCGCGCGCGCCCACCTGTGGGGCCCGATGGCGCAGGCCGCGGGCGGCGGGCAACCGTGCGTGACGGTCCACCAGCCCGGCCGGCTCGGCCCGCAGGGCGCCTCGGTCGGCTCGCCGGTGCTCGTGGTGCGCGACCTCGGCGCCCGCCCGCCGCGCAGCCGGCTCTCCGCCGCGCCCTGGCAGACCGTGCTGACGGTGGTGCCGCACCTGGGGCCGAACGCCGTCCGGGTGCTCAACTCGGCCGACCTGGTCGGGGTGCAGCGGGTGATGCCGGAGGAGGCCGAGCTGATCGGCCGGGTGCTCTCGCTCGGTGCGGGAGAGGTGGCCGCGCTACCGTCGCTGTCGGACGACCTGACGCTGTGGACGACCCGGATGAACCGTCAGTACGTGCGGATCGTGGCCGGCCAGGCGGAACAGCAGGTCCTGGGCGGCCCGCGGCGCCTCGACTGACCCGCGCGGGTGCGGTCGGGGGTCGTGCGGACCCGTCCGCGGCCCGTCCGCACCCCGCCCGTGAGCCGTCCGGAGATTGCGGCACCGCCTTCAGCCGGGGGTGGCCCACGGCCTAGGCTGTCAGACGGCAACGGCACCGCGAACGTGCGGCGGCGAACACGAGGGAGCCCAGGTGAGCAGCGATCGGGACGGCGTCTACGTCGGCGACAACGCGGCGGAGGACGACGACGACTGGTCCGACGCACCCGACTACACTCCCCCGTCCTGGTACGTGCAGACGGACGCCGCGGGTGCCCCGGCGGCGGCTCCGGCGGGTGCTCCGGCACCCGGAGCGGCCGAGGCGGGTGCCCAGGTGACGCCGCCTCCGGGCGGGGCGGCCGTTGCCGCCCCGGTGCCGGAGCCCGTCCCGGCGCCCGCGGCGGATCCGGCGCCGAGTGCCGTGCCGCCCGCCGTTCCGGCGCAGGCCCAGGCACCCGTTCAGCCAACGGTTCAGACGCCCGCTCAGACGCCGCTGCAGACGCCCCTCCAGGCTCCGGTGCCCGCCCCGGCCGCGCCGCTGCCGCCGGTCCGGCCGCAGCCGGTCGAGGCCGTCGCGCCCGCTGCCGCACCCGTGCCGGTTCCCGCCCCCGTTCCGGGCGTCCCCGGGGAAGCGCCGCACGTGCCCGTCGAGGCGTCCGCCGTACCGCCGGCCGCGCCCGCCGTCCCGGTCGCACACGCCGTCCCGGCATCGGAGCCCTTCCCGGCCCCCGCACCGGCGCCGGCCCCGACCCCCGCCGCGGCTCCCGCTCCGGTGCCGGGCCACGGCTGGCCGGCGGCCGACCCGTCGGCGCCCGCGCAGCCGTACCCAGGCCCCGCGCAGCCGCAGCCCTACCCGGCGCCGTCCGGCCAGCCGCAGCCGTACCCGCAGGACCCGGCCGGCTGGGCCGCCCACCAGGCGCAGCAGGCCCAGCCGCCGCAGCAGCCGCAGCCGGGTCAGCCCCAGCCCGGCCAGGCCGCACCCCCCGCCGACCCCCGCGCGGGCGGGTGGCCGCAGCCCGGCGCCTACCCGCAGCCCGCGCAGCCCCAGCCCGGCGCCCCGCAGTGGGGCGGCCCGCCGGCCGCGCCCGCCGCGTTCCAGCAGGCCGGCGCCCCGCAGCAGACCGCGCACGGCGCGCCGCTCGGCTACACCGCCGCCGTCGAGCTGTCCTCGGACCGGCTGCTGCGCAGCCAGCCGAAGCAGCAGCGCCAGCAGCCGCGCTTCCAGTTCGGCGGCAAGGCCGCGGCCGCGGAGAGGGCCCGCAAGCTGGAGATCATCCGCACCCCGGTGCTCAGCTGCTACCGGATCGCGGTGATCAGCCTCAAGGGCGGAGTCGGCAAGACCACGACCACCACCGCCCTCGGCGCGACGCTGGCCAGCGAGCGCCAGGACAAGGTGATCGCGATCGACGCCAACCCGGACGCCGGCACCCTCGGCCGCCGGGTCAAGCGGCAGACCGGCGCCACCATCCGCGACCTGGTGACGGCCATCCCGCACCTGCGCAGCTACATGGACATCCGTCAGTTCACCTCGCAGGACCTCCACTCGGGCCTGGAGATCCTGGCGAACGACGTCGACCCCGCCGTGTCGACCACCTTCAACGACTCCGACTACCGCCAGGTGATCGACGTGCTGGGCCGCCAGTACCCGATCATCCTGACCGACTCCGGCACCGGCCTGCTGTACAGCGCGATGCGCGGGGTGCTGGACCTCGCCGACCAGCTGATCATCGTCTCCACGCCCAGCGTGGACGGCGCCTCGTCCGCCTCCACCACCCTGGACTGGCTCTCCGCCCACGGCTACGCCGACCTGGTGCAGCGGTCCATCACGGTGGTCTCCGGGGTCCGCGAGACGGCCAAGATGATCAAGGTGGAGGACATCGTCGCGCATTTCCAGACCCGCTGCCGGGGCGTGGTCGTGGTGCCGTTCGACGAGAGCCTGGCGGCCGGCGCCGAGGTCAACCTCGACATGATGCGGCCCAAGGTCCGCGAGGCGTACTTCGACCTGGCCACCCTGGTCGGCGAGGACATCGTCCGGGCCCAGCAGGCCGCCGCCCAGCAGCAGGCGGCCCAGCAGGCGAGCTGGCAGCAGCCCCACCAGCAGGCGGCCGCGCCGCAGCACGCGCCCCAGCAGCAGCCCCCGGCGCCGGGCTACCCGCAGCCCCAGCCCGGCCCGCAGGGCCCGCCGCCGTACGGCCAGCCGTACCCGTACGGCTACCCGGCGCAGCCCGGCCAGCCGGGACCCCAGCCCGCACCGGGCGCGCCCTGGGCCCAGCAGCCCGGCCAGACCCCGCCGCCCCCGGCCGGGTACGGCTACCCGCCGCAGCAGCCCGCTCCGCAGGGCCCGCCGCCCCAGGCCCCGGCCCCGGCCACGGAGTGGCAGCAGCCGCCGGCACCGCCGGCCCCCGGGTACGGCTACGGCTACGCCCAGCCCGACGACAACCAGCCGCCGCCCGGCTACGGCTACCCGCCGCCCGCCCCGCCGCAGCAGCAGCAGCAGTAGCGGCGTACAACGGGGCCCGCCGACCTCCCGGTCGGCGGGCCCCGTGCGGTTGCGGCGCCGGTCAGTCGGCCTCGGTCAGCTCCCGGGCGCGCTTCACGTCGTCGGCCATCCGGTCCAGCAGCGCCTCGATGGAGTCGAACTTCTCCATCCCGCGCAGGTAGACCAGGAAGTCCACCGCCACGTGCAGCCCGTACAGGTCCAGGCCGACCCGGTCGATGGCGTACGCCTCGACGGTGCGCGCGGTGCCGTCGAAGGTCGGGTTGGTCCCCACCGAGATCGCGGCCGGCATCCGCTCGCCGTCGGCCGTCAACCAGCCCGCGTACACGCCGTCGGCCGGGACCGCGCTGTGCGGCACGGTCTCCACGTTCGCGGTCGGGTAGCCGAGCTCGCGGCCGCGCTGCGCGCCGCGCACCACCACGCCCTCCACCCGGTGCGGGCGGCCCAGCACCTCGGCCGCCCCGGCGACGTCGCCGGAGCCGACCAGCCGGCGGGTCAGCGTCGAGGAGAACGGCTCGCCGTCCCCCGCCGCGCCGCGCACCTGCAGGTCGACCACCTCGACGCCGCAGTCCGCGGCCCGGCCCAGCTCGGCCAGCAGCGCGACGTCGCCCGCCGCCCGGTGGCCGAAGCGGAAGTTCGGCCCCTCGACGACCAGGCAGGCGTGCAGCGCGTCCACCAGCACCTGCCGGAAGAACTCCTCCGGCGTCTCCTTGGAGAACGCGGTGGTGAACGGCAGCACCAGTACGGCGTCCACGCCCAGCTCCTCGATGAGCTCCGCACGGCGCGGCTGCGGGGCGAGCAGCGGCGGGTGGCTACCCGGGCGGACCACCTCGCTCGGGTGCGGGTCGAACGTGACCACCACCGAGCGGACGCCCCGCTCGCGGGCGCGCTCGACCACCCGGTTGATGATCAGCTGGTGTCCGCGGTGCACTCCGTCGAACGAGCCGATGGTGACGACGCTGCGTCCCCAGTCATCGGGGATCTCCTCCAGGCCACGCCAGCGCTGCACCTGACCGCTCCTTGTTCCCTACGGCGCGTACCGTCGGTACGCTCAAACGCTCAAACCCGAACCCCTATAGCGTGCCATGCGCCTGTCCCGAGTTCGGCACCGGAAGGCAGGTTGGGCGTTCCAGCGGGTGCCGGGAGCCCTCGGCGGGCGTCCGCGGCGCCCCGGAACCGCCCCCGCGCTCGGCCTCCGCCGCCGCGTACTGCGGATCCCGGCCGGCCGCCACCAGGGCGCGCAGCCGGTCCAGCCGCGGCCCCACCGGGCGGGCCGGGCGCTCGTCCCGCGGCCAGCGCGCCAGCAGCGCGGCGAAGGCCGCCGAGCGGCCGGCGCAGCGCACCAGCAGCCCGTCGGCGTCCGGCAGCCCGGCCGCCGCCCGCACCAGCACCGCGCGGGCCCGCGCCGGCCGCTCGGCCGCGCAGTGCTCGGCCAGCCCGGCGACGGCTGCGGCCAGCACCTCGGGGTCCCCCTCGGTGGCCAGCAGGGTGTCCAGCAGCTCGCAGCGCAGCGCGTCCGCGACCGGGTCGGGCACCGGCCGGGACAGCACCTCGGCGAACGGCCGGCGGACGGCCACCGCGCGGGCCGCCAGGGCGCTGCTCAGCAGCGTCCGCAGCTCCAGCCGGGCCACCGCCCCCTCCACCGCCCCGTGCGCCAGCCGGCGGCCCAGGTAGTCGACGGCGACCGGTCCCGCCAGGGCCGGCCGTTCGCGCAGCAGCCGGGCCGCCAGCTCGGCGCCGCGCCGGGAGGCCAGCGGCGCCCGGGCGTCGGCCATCACCCGCAGCGTCCCGGCCACCGGCGCACCGGCCGGGTCCGCGCCGCCCGGGCCGCCCAGCCGGTCCGCCAGCGCCGCGAGGACCGGCTCCGGGTCGCTCTCCAGCGCCGGGGCCAGCGCCCGCGCGGTCAGGAACCGGTCGTCGCCGCGCCGGTACGCGGCCAGCGCCGCCGGAAGGTGCCCGGCCCGGCTCCGTTCGTCCCGCAGCAGCAGGGCCAGCGCGGCGCCGTGCAGGGCCGGCTCGTCCTCCCTGGCCAGCAGCGCCAGCGCCGTGAACCGCAGCAGTTCCGCCCCGGCGCCGCGCGCGTACGGCGCGGTGCGCAGCGCGTGCACCGCGGCGGCGACGTGCCGCTCGGGCCGGGGGTCGTGGCTCCAGCGGTCCACCGCGCGGCAGAGCGCCGAGGGCTCCTCGGCGGCCAGGACGGCCAGCAGCGCGTCCGCCCGGGGGTGCGCCGCCCCGGCCAGCGCCTCGGCCAACTCGTCCAGCGCCAGTGCCCGGTGCGCGAACAGCAGGTCGTGCGCGAGGTCGGCGACGGTGACCCCGGGGCGGCCGGGCAGACCGCGCGGATCGCCGAACCAGGCGCACAGCAGCGGCAGCGCGCCCGCCGGATCGGCGCGCAGCCGCTCGGCCGCCGCGGCGAGGAACCGCCGGTCCGGGCCGTCGGCGGCCACCAGCCTCCGCAGCAGCGCCAGTTCGCCCTCCGCCGGGAGCCCCAGGGCGGTCCAGAACCCCGGTCCGAACCCGCCGAGTCCGTACGCCGGCAGCCGTTCGAACCCGCCCGCGGCGGCCGACCTCTGGACGATCCGGTCGGCCAACTGCTCCAGCAGCGCCCGGTGTTCACCGATGTCGGGGCTTGCCGCCAGGCCCGCGGCGAGCAGCGCGCGGGCCCACCAGGCGGGCTCGCTGCCCGGCGGGCGCAGGTCCACGGCCCGCCAGAGCCGGTGCAGCCACGGGTCCAGCGCCGGCGCGCCCCAGGTCTCGCCGACCCGCCGGAGCGCGGCGGCCACCGGGCCGATCCGGTGCCGCGGCACGGTGGCGCACGCCCGGGACCGCCCCGGCCCCTCCCCCGCGGCCGGGCCGCCGGGAAGGTCCCCCGGGGCGGGGGTGTCCTCGGCCTCCCCGAGCAGCAGCCGCAGCGCCGCGTCCAGGTCCAGGTGCAGGCCCTGCAGCCAGTCGGCGAACTCCCCGTGGGCGAAGCGGTGGCCGGACCCGGCCGGGACGAACAGCCCCTCCGCCAGCACGGCCGCGGCCCACCCGCCGGCCGCCGGGAACAGCTCCTCGAACGCGTCCCGGCCCAGGCCGCCCTCCCCGGCGCCGAGCATCCGCCGCGCCGCCTCGTGCACCCGTCCGGCCACCGCCGCCGCCGTCCGCCGCACCCGCCCGGCGCCTTCCCCGGCCGGCCGGACGGCGCCCCGCCGGTGCGCCCCGGGCCGCCGGGAGCGGCCGTCCTCGGCGAGCCGCTGGGCCACCCGCAGACAGCACAGGTCGAGGTGGGCGGCGAGCAGCTCGCCGCGGCGCACCGGCTCCCCGCGCAGTCCCTCCGCCCACAGCTCCCCCGCCAGCCGGACCGCCAGCGGATGCCGGGCGTCCGCCTGCGCCGGCCACCCCGGCGGCAGCCCGTACCGCCGACGCACCCGGTCCGCGGCCTCGGCCGGCAGCGGACCGAGCCGCCGGACCGCCACCCGCACCGCCGACGCCCGCTGCCCGGCGGCGGCGACCGGCACCAGGAAGGCGCCCGCCGCACCGCCCGGCGCCAGTGCCTCCCAGCCCTCCTCCCCGCAGACGGTCAGCAGCCGCGCACCGGCCGCCGCCAGCCACCCCGCCGAGGCCCGCAGCCAGTCGGCGTCGAGCGGCACCGGCGACTCCTCCGGCCCGTCCAGCACCACCAGCAGCGGCCGCCCGGCCGCCGCGCAGAGCGCCGCCGCCTGCGCCGCCCCCGGCGGCGGCACCTCCAGCCCGGCCGCCGCCGAGGCGAGCGCCCGCTCCACCGCCCCCGCGAGCGAGAGGTCCCCGGCCACCAGATCGGCCCCGCGCAGCCACACCGTGGGCCGCGGCCGCTCCCCGCCCCCGCGGCGCGCGGCCACGGCCGCCGCCTCGGTGCTGCGCCCCGTGCCCGCCGCCCCCACCAGCGCCACCACCCCGGCGTCCCCCGCCCCGCCCCCGTCGACCAGCAGGTCGGCCCACTCCGCCAGGCCGTCGGGGCGGTCCACCCGGTCGGCCGCGAGGGCGGCCACCCGGCCCGGGCCCGCACCCGCCGCCGCGATCTGGGCCGCGGCGAGCCGCAGCACCCCGGCCGGGTTGAGCGCGCGCCCGTACGCGGGCACCTCGGCCGCGTTGCGCGCCAGCACCCCGGCGAGCTCGGGCTCGACCGCACCGGCACCCGCCACGGGGACGGCGGTCGGCGGCCCCGACCCTCCCGGGGCGCGCAGCCCGGGCACGACCACCGCGACCACCGCGCCGCTGCCGGCGTCCAGCACCGGCGCCCCGGCCGGGACGGCCGCCGCGTCCGCCGCCGCGGGCAGGTCGAGCAGCAGCACGCCGCCGATCAGGTGGAAACGGTCGGCTTGCGGGTACACCGCGCCGGTCGTCGCGGCGGCGGCGGCGCAGCGCAGCAGCACCGTCCGCCCGTCCGCGTCTCCCCCGCCCCATGGTGGGACGGGCAGCAGCAGCACCTCGCCGCTCCCGGCCTCCGGCGCCGCCGCGAGGGGCAGCGGCGGGTCGGGCAGCCCGCCGGCCGGGTCGGTGCGCAGCAGGGCGAGCCCGTGCCCGGGCAGCGGCCGGACGTGCTCCGGGCCCACCACCCGGGTCTGCCCGCCGGAGAGGTGCAGGACGACCCCGTCCAGGCCCGCGACCACCTCGTGGGCGGTGAGGACGGTGCCCTGCCGGTCGACGGCGAAGCCGAGCCCGCGCAGCCGTCCGTCCCGGTCGCGGATCCGCAGCAGCGAACGGCACGCGTCGCCCGCCGGCCCGGTGTCGTCCTCCCCCGGCCGGCCCCTGAAGCCCCGTAGTCCCGGCATGCCCGCAGCCCTCCCCGCAGGGCCGGCCGGCCCTGGAGCGGACTCGTCGCGGCGACCTGCTCGCCGCCGGGGAGCCTGCCCGGCGCGAACGCAGACCGACCGCGCCCGCGCCGGTCACGACCGCGGTTCACTCCGCGCGCTCCCTCGTGCGGGTGAACTTCCCCGCACCGGCCGACGCGCGGTGCGGTCAGCCGACGAAGACGGCGACCGGACGGGCCTGGCCGCCCTTCTCCTCCACCAGGGCCAGGAAGGTGCCGTCCGGCCCGAACACCGCGATCGGCCCGTCCACGCCCAGCCCGGGCGCCTTCAGCCGGGCGCCGTGCGAGAGCTGCTTCGCCTGGTCGGCGTCGAGGTCCCAGCGCGGGAAGGCGGCCGCCGCGGCCGCGGCGATCGGCAGCACCTCCAGCGGCGCGCCGGGGCCGCCGGAGGCACCGCCGGTGACGGCCTCCTCCAACTGCTCCAGGGTCCGCGCCGACTCCACCCCGTACGGCCCGACCTTGGTGCGCCGCAGCGCCGTGAGGTGGCCGCCGACGCCGAGCCCGGCGCCGAGGTCCCGGGCCAGCGCCCGGATGTAGGTGCCGGAGGAGCACTCCACGGTGACGTCGAGGTCGATCACCGGCGTGCCGTCCTCCGCCACGGCCGCGCGCTGCTCGTGCACGGTGAAGGCGTGGATGGTGGTCGGCCGGGCGGCGAGCTCGAAGTCCTCGCCCTCGCGCACCCGCGCGTACGACCGCTTGCCGTCGATCTTGATCGCGCTGACCTTGGACGGCACCTGCATGATCTCGCCGGTGAGCGCCGCGATCCCGGCGTCGATCGCCGCGCGCTCCACCGCGTCGGCCGGGGTCGAGGAGGTGACCTCGCCCTCCCGGTCGTCGGTGACGGTGGTCTGGCCGAGCCGGATCGTCGCCTCGTAGGTCTTGGCCGTGAGCATCAGATGGCCGAGCAGCCGGGTGGCCCGCTCGACGCCGATCACCAGCACGCCGGTGGCCATCGGGTCGAGGGTGCCGGCGTGGCCGACCTTCCGCGTCCCGGCCAGCCACCGCAGCTTGGCGACCACCCCGTGCGAGGTGATGCCCTCCGGCTTGTCGACGATGACCAGGCCGTCCGGACCGGTGCCTTTGCGCTTCATCAAGTTCTCTCTGTCAAAGCCCTGCAAACATCAACCGCACCGCAAAGCTACCGAACCCGCGGCACGGCTACCGAACCCGCAGCGCGGCGCGGAACCGCTCCACCACCGCCGCGACGTCCTCCCGGGCGGAGAAGCCGGCCGCGAAGACGTGCCCGCCGCCGCCCAGCGCCGCGCAGGCGGCCGCGACGTCCACCGCGCCCTTGGAGCGCGAGGAGCCGCGCAGCGTGCCGTCCGGGTCCTGCTTGAGCACCAGGGCCACCTCGGCCTCGGCCGGGCGGCGCAGGATGTCGATCAGGCCCTCGATCTCCTCGACGGTCACGCTGAACAGCACCAGGTCCTGGTACGGCACCCAGGTCCACACCAGGCCCAGCCCGCCCGCCGCGGCGGGCTCGTAGACGGCCCGGTCGAGCGCGCCGGCCAGCACCTTGAGGTAGCCGAAGGAGGAGGTGTCCCACAGCTGCCGCGCGATGAGGTCGTGCCGGATGCCGGTGGCCAGCAGCCGCGCCGCGAGCTCGTGCGTGGCCGGGGTGGTGGCCCGGTACTTGAACGAGCCGGTGTCGGTGGCGACGCCCGTGTAGAGGCAGGTCGCCAGGTCCTGGTCCAGCTCCACGCCGAGCCGGCGCAGCAGCTCGTCCACCAGGACCGCGGTGGCCGGGGCGGTCGGGTCGATCAGCTGGTGGGTGCCGAACCCGGGGTTGGAGGCGTGGTGGTCGAGGACGGCCAGCACCGGCGCGGCGAAGGCCTTGCCGTGCAGCAGGCCGAGCCGGCTCTCCGCCGCGACGTCGAAGCAGAGCACCAGCTCGGGGGTGTCGGGCACCGCCGCGGCTGGCACGATCAGCTCCTGGCCGGGCAGGAAGGCCAGCGACTCGGGGACGATCTGCGGGTCGTCGCCGAAGGAGACCCGGACCTCCTTGCCGAGGCCGCGCAGGGCCAGCGCGGCCGCCAGCGCGGAGCCGAGCGCGTCGCCGTCCGGACAGATGTGGCAGATCAGGTCGACCGAGCGGGCCCGCCCGATCTCCGCGACCACCTGCTGCCAGACCAGCTCGGCCCCGCTCTCCTCGGCGCGCGGTCCGGGAAGCACCGCGAGGGCACCCTCCACCGTGTCGGTGGAGGACGCCCCCGTGGTCGAACCGGTACCGGCCGCCGAACCGGCAGCCGCCGGCTCACCCGCCATGACTACTCGTCCTCGTCGTCACGCTCGGACGCCGGAACCTTGTACGGATCCGCGTCACCGGCGTAGGTCGCGCCCGCCGCGGTGGTGCGCACCGCTGCGTCGATGGCCCGGGCCCGGTCGAGCAGGTCGTCGATGTTCCGGGCGTTCTCCGGCAGGGCGTCCGCGACGAAGGTCAGCGTCGGGGTGAACCGCACCCCGGTCTGCCTGCCGACCTCGGAGCGGAGCACGCCCTTGGCGCTCTCCAGCGCGGCGGCCGTGGCCTCACGCTCGGTGTCGTCGCCGAAGACGGTGTAGAAGACGGTGGCCTCGCGCAGGTCGCCGGTCACCCGTGCGTCGGTGATGGTCACGAACCCCAGTCGCGGGTCCTTGATCCGGCGCTCCAGGGTCTGGGCGACGACCACCTGGATGCGGTCGGCGAGCTTGCGCGCCCTTGCGGTGTCGGTCACGTTGCCTCCTCGTGCAGTGGGCCGGGTACTCGGGCGTGCTGCGCGCCCGTCGGGGCCCCTGCCCCAAAGTACCGGCCCGCGCCCAGCCTTGTGGGCGCTCTCGGTCCTGATCCGTGTGAGAACGGCGACTCGCGCCGCCCTGCTCCACAGCTCTCATTCGTCGTCGTCGTTGTGGTAGCGCCTCCTGGCGGAGAGCAGCTGTACCTCGGGGCGGCCGGCGACCAACCGCTCACAGCTGTCCAGGATCTCGGTGACGTACCCGGCATCGCCGGACACCACCGCCAGACCGATCTCGGCCCGGCGGTGCAGATCCTGGTTCCCGGTCTCGGCAGCGCACACGCTGTACTTGCGCTGCAGTTCGGCCACGACGGGCCGCACGATCGACCGCTTCTCCTTGAGCGAGTGGACGTCGCCCAGCAGCAGGTCGAAGGTGAGTGTTCCCACGAACATGTGTGACAGGTCAAGCCGACCTGGAAGGCCTCGGGGAGCGGCCCGGAACCGGACCGCTCCCCGGACCCTACACAGCAGGACCGGGGCCGGGCGGCGGGGAATACAACCCGGGACCCGCCCCCGCGGGCCCCCCCGTAAGCGCGCGGGTTCGCGCGCCAATCGGAGGTCGCGATTATTTGGGCGACCGTGAGTTCG
>NZ_JBHVIV010000043.1:36636-43283 GCF_042799475.1 Kitasatospora sp. NPDC057692
CCGCAACCGCCCCGCTCCCCGCCCCAAACACAGCAGCCCGGGGCCCGTCCGCGGTTAATCCCCCCCGTCCCCCGGCCCCGGCGGCCACCCGCTTACGCGCGCGGCTTCTCGCGCATCTCGTAGGTCTCGATGATGTCGTCGACCTTGATGTCGTTGAACGACCCCAGGGTCACACCGGCCTCGAAGCCCTCGCGGACCTCGGTCGCGTCGTCCTTGAAGCGGCGCAGACCCTCGATGGTGAGGCTCTCCGCCACGACCTTGCCGTCGCGCAGCAGGCGGGCCTTGGTGTTGCGGCGGATGACACCGTCGCGGACCAGGACACCGGCGATGTTGCCGAACTTGGAGGAGCGGAAGACCTCGCGGATCTCCGCGGCGCCGAGGCGCACCTCCTCGTACTCCGGCTTGAGCTTGCCCTTGAGGGCGTTCTCGATCTCCTCGATCGCCTGGTAGATGACCGAGTAGTACCGGACGTCCACGCCTTCCTTGTCGGCCGCGGTGCGCGCACGGCCCTCGGCGCGCACGTTGAAGCCGATGATGATGGCGTCCGAGCCCATCGCCAGGTCCACGTCGGACTCGGTGATGGCACCCACACCGCGGTGCAGGACCCGGAGCTCGACCTCCTCGCCCACGTCCAGCTTGACGAGGGCGTCCTCGAGGGCTTCCACCGAACCGGAGACGTCACCCTTGATGATGAGGTTGAGCTGCTCGATGGAGCCGGCGGCGATGGCCTTGTCCAGGTCCTCCAGGGACACCCGGACCCGACGCTGCGCGAAGGCGGCGTTGCGGTCGCGGGCCGAGCGCTTCTCGGCGATCTGGCGGGCGGTGCGGTCCTCGTCGACGACGATGAAGCTGTCGCCGGCGCGGGGCACCGAGGTCAGACCGAGCAGCAGCACCGGGCGGGACGGGCCGGCCTCGGCGAGGTTGTTGCCGTTCTCGTCCAGCATCGCGCGGACGCGGCCGTAGGCGTCGCCGACCACGATCGAGTCGCCGACGCGGAGGGTACCGCGCTGCACGAGGACGGTCGCCATGGCACCGCGGCCCTTGTCGAGGTGGGCCTCGATGGCGATACCCTGCGCGTCCTGCTCGGGGTTGGCCCGCAGGTCGAGCGAGGCGTCCGCGGTCAGGACCACGGCCTCCAGCAGCTGGTCGATGTGCAGACCCTGGCGCGCGGAGATGTCGACGAACATGGTGTCGCCGCCGTACTCCTCGGCCACCAGGCCGAACTCGGTCAGCTGGCCGCGGACCTTGGTCGGGTCGGCGCCCTCGACGTCGATCTTGTTGACGGCGACCACGATCGGCACACCGGCGGCCTTGGCGTGGTTGAGCGCCTCGACCGTCTGCGGCATGACACCGTCGTTGGCCGCGACCACCAGGATCGCGATGTCGGTGGACTTGGCACCACGGGCACGCATGGCGGAGAACGCCTCGTGACCCGGGGTGTCGAGGAAGGTGATCGGGCGCTGCTCGCCGTTCACCTCGGTGACCACCTGGTACGCACCGATGTGCTGGGTGATGCCACCGGCCTCGCCGGCCACCACGTTGGACTTGCGGATGGCGTCCAGCAGGCGGGTCTTACCGTGGTCGACGTGACCCATGACGGTGACGACCGGCGGGCGCGGGGCCAGCTGGTCCTCGTCGCCCTCGTCGGCACCGAAGTCGATGTCGAACGACTCCAGCAGCTCGCGGTCCTCGTCGTCCCGGCTGACGATCTCCAGCTGGAAGCCCATCTCGCCGGCCAGCAGCTCGAGGGTCGCGTCGGAGACCGACTGGGTCGCGGTGACCATCTCACCGAGGTTGAACATCACGGAGACGAGCGCGGCCGGGTTGGCGTTGATCTTCTCCGCGAAGTCCATCAGCGAGGCGCCGCTCGACAGGCGAACGGTCTGGCCGTTGCCGCGAGGCAGCATCACACCGCCGACGGACGGGGCCTGCATGGCCTCGTACTCCTGGCGCTTCGCCCGCTTCGACTTGCGACCACGGGCCGGACGGCCACCGGGGCCGCGGCCGAAGGCACCCTGCGTGCCACCACGGGCACCCGGGCCACCGGGACGGCCGCCGAAGCCGCCGGGACGCGGGCCGAAGCCGCCGCCACCGCCGCCCGGGGCACCGCCACCGGGGCGGGGGCCGCCGAAGCCGCCGCCGGCCGGACGCGAGCCCGGACCGGCCGGACGGCCCTGGAAGCCCGGACGGGCACCACCCGGAGCACCCGGACGGCCACCGGGGCCACCCGGACCACGGCCACCCGGGCCGGGACGCGGGCCCGGACCGGCCGGACGCTGCGGCATCATGCCCGGGTTCGGACGCGGCATGCCCGACGGGGTCGGACGCGGGCCGGCCGGACGCGGCATGCCGTCGGGGCGCGGAGCACCGGCACCCGGGGCACCCGGAGCGGCCGGACGCGGCGCGCCACCGGGACGCGGGGCACCACCCGGACGGGGGGCACCGGCGCCAGGGGCACCCTGGCCACCCGGACGCGGACGGTCGCCACCCGGACGGGGGGCACCGGCGCCGGGGGCACCCTGGCCACCCGGACGGGGACGGTCGCCACCCGGACGCGGACGGTCGCCGCCCTGGCCGGCCGGGGCACCCGGACGCGCACCGGGCGCGCCGGGACGGCGGTCACCGGGACGCGCCATACCGGTGGCGCTGCCCGAGGTGAACGGGTTGTTGCCCGGACGCGGACCGGCCGGACGCGGGCCCGGACGGGCGCCGCCGCCGGCGGCGGGGCCGGCCGGACGCGAGGCCTGGGCGGCCGGGCGCGGGGCCTGGGCCTGGGCCTGGGTCTCACCGGACGCGGGGGCCGGCGAGGAGAACTCGGCCGCGGGGGCGGCCGGAGCCGCCGGACGCGGAGCCGGGCGCGGGCCCGGCGTCGGGCCGGACGCCTTGGGCGCGGCCGGAGCGGCCGGCGCCGGGGCGGCGGCGGCCGGGGTCGGACGGGGACCGGGGGCCGCGGGGCGCGGACCCGGGGTCGGGGCACCCGGCTTGGGTGCACCCGCGGCCGAACCGGCCGCGGGCTGGGGCGCCGCGGGCTTCCGCGGGCCCGGCTTGGCAGCGGAGCCACCACCGGTGGGGGCCACACCAAGCGCGTCAGTCAACTTGCGTACGACCGGCGCCTCGATCGTCGAGGACGCCGAACGGACGAACTCACCGAGCTCGGTGAGCTTGGCCATGACGGCCTTGCTCTCCAAGCCGAGCTCCTTGGCGAGTTCGTAAACCCGGACCTTAGCCACTTCACTCCTGTCTATGAGTCCGGGGGTCTCGTCCGCCGGACTGTCGCTACTTCATGGGCGTACCCATCGCGTACTCATCGCGTACTCATCGAGTGCTCATCGCAATCTCGACCTACTTCCACATCGCGAGGTACCTGACTGGTGGCACGGCGTAGGGCTGCCCGTGCGCCGTGCTTGTTGCGGTGGTTCTCCGCCGCGCGAGCGGCGAGCCGTCACGGGGAGCTGTCGCTCACCCGCTCCTCGATGAACTCGCGGAGCCGCCCGGTGTCGAGCGCGCCCTGGATCCGGAAGGCCCGGGGGAACGCCCGTCGGCGGACCGCGAGGTCGAGGCAGGCCGGTTCGGGGTGCAGGTGTGCGCCCCGGCCCGGCAGTGCGCCACGGGGATCGGGGACGCAGACGCCCTCGACCGCCGTGACACGCAACAGCTGGTGCTTGGCCGCGCGCTTGCGGCAGCCCACGCAGGTGCGTTCCGGGCGTGCTCGGACATGCGTCCGGCCAGACGAAGGCAAGTCTACCCCTCCGGAGGGACATGGCGCCGCCCCGCCGATCCCGGGGGAGCAGCGGGGACGGTCGGACAACAACGACTACCGGGCCGCGGATTCCTGCTCGGCGCCCTCGGTGTCCGGCCGGATGTCGATCCGCCACCCGGTGAGACGGGCGGCCAGACGGGCGTTCTGCCCCTCCTTGCCGATCGCCAGCGACAGCTGGTAGTCCGGCACGATCACCCGTGCGGAGCGCTGGGCGAGGTCCACGATCTCCACGCTGGTCACCCGGGCGGGGGACAGCGCGGCGGCGACCATCTCGCGCGGGTCCTCCGACCAGTCGACGATGTCGATCTTCTCGCCGTGCAGCTCGCCCATCACCGCGCGCACCCGGGAGCCCATCGGGCCGATGCAGGCGCCCTTGGCGTTCAGCCCCTGGCGGCGCGACCAGACCGCGATCTTGGTCCGGTGGCCGGCCTCACGGGCGATCGCCGCGATCTCCACGCTGCCGTCCGCGATCTCCGGGACCTCCAGCGCGAACAGCTTCTTCACCAGGCTGGGGTGGGTGCGCGACAGCGTCACCGACGCCCCGCGCACGCCCCGGCGCACGGCCACGACGTAGCACTTCAGCCGGGTGCCGTGCCGGTAGTCCTCGCCCGGGACCTGCTCCTGCGGCGGGAGGATGGCCTCCAGCTTGCCGATGTCGACCAGCACGTTCTTCGGGTCGTTGCCCTGCTGGACGACACCGGTGACGATGTCGCCCTCCTTGCCCGCGTACTCGCCGAAGGTCTGGTCGTCGGCGGCGTCACGCAGCCGCTGCATCATCACCTGCATGCCGATGCTGGAGGCGATCCGGCCGAAGCCGCTCGGGGTGTCGTCGAACTCCTTCGGCTCGACGCCCTCCTCCAGCTCCGACGCGTCCTCGGTCGCCCAGACCGTCACGTGGCCGGTCTTGCGGTCCAGCTCGACCCGGGCGCGGCGGCGCGAGCCCTCGGTGCGGTGGTACGCGGTGAGGAGGGCCGACTCGATCGACTCGACCACGAGGCCGAAGGGGATGTTCTTCTCGCTGACCAGCGTGCGCAGGGCACTCATGTCGATGTCCACGGCTACGCCTCCTCGTCTTTCGTCACGTTCATCATGGTGCGGTCGGTGCGCAGGTCGTCACTCCGCACCGTCGTCCCCCTCGTCGAGCAGCAGCTCGTCGTCCTTGCGGTTGAACTCCACCTGGACGCGCGCACGGGCGACCTCGCCGTACTCCAGACGGCGCTCCTTGGGCCGGCCGCGGCCCTTCACCGGCTGCACCTCGACCAGCGCGCCGTCCTCGTCCGCCTCCAGCACCCGCGCGACGATCTCCCCGCCGTCGACCAGGTGGATCTTCGCCAGCCTGCCCTCGGCGCGGGCCCAGTGCCGCGGCGCGCCCAGCGGACGCTCCGCACCCGGCGAACCGACCTCCAGGACGTACGCCCCGGAGCCCATCACGTCCGACTCGTCGAGGGCCTCGCCGACCACCCGGCTGAACTCCGCGATGGTGTCCAGGTCCACGCCGCCGTCGGCGTCCACGTCGATCTGCACCTGGCGGCGGCTGCCCGCCTGGGTGACCTTGACGTCCTCCAGATCCAGGCCCGCCTGCGCGGCCAGCGGCTCCAGCAACGCGCGCAGCCGGTCGGTGTGGGTGGTGCTCATCCGGGTGGACTCCTCGGCCGCGTCTGCTGTTGTCGGAAGGTCGCGCCGCACCCCCGGCGCCGGTACGGCGCACAGCCGGGTCACGGCGGCTCGGCCCAAAGCCTAGCCGGTGAACCCCCCAACCACCGATTCCGGCCCCGGCCCCGGCTCACCCGGTGCGAGCAAGCTCACACCGCCCGCACGCCCCCACCGCGAACGCAATCCGTGCCCACAGACGTAAGGATTCTGTAATCATTCACGCCAATGAGGGCAGGCGGGCAGGCCGTCCTCCCGTACACGCTCCGGAGTGACACCCATGCAGCCGCCCAGCCGACGGACCCTTCTGACCTTCGGGCTGCTCCTCACCGCCGGCGCGACCCTCACCGCCTGCACCGACGGGAGCGGCGCCGACCCCGCCGGCTCGGCCGGCGGCCGCCGCCCCGACCCGGACGAGCCCGTCCGCCTGCGCGCCGTCGCCGCCACCGACACCCTCCTCGCCGGCTACGACGCCCTCCTCCCCCAGGCCCCCCAGCTCCAGTCCCTGCGCGCCGAGGTCGCCCAGCACCGCGCCGCCCTCCAGCCCTCCACCACGATTCCCCCCACCACCCCGGCCGCCCCGGCCACGGCGGCCCCCACCACCCTCCCCGCCCTTGCCGCCCTCGAACGCCAGACCGCCGAGTCCCGCCTCGCCGACCTGGGCGCCGCCTCCCCCCAGCTGGCCCGCCTGCTGGCCTCCGTCGCCACCGCCGGCGCCCTCCACGCCGGCGCCCTGGGCGACCCCGCCCCCGCCCCCGTCGCGACGGCCGCCCCGTCCCCCACCGCCGTCCCCACCCCCGGCGAAGCGGCCACCCCCTTCCAGGAGGCCCTGAGCGCCGAGCACGCGGCCATCTACGGCTACGGCGTGGTCGGCGCCCGCCTCCCCGACGACCAGCAGCGCACCGACGCCCGCGCCGCCCTGGCCGCCCACCAGTCCCGCCGCGACGCCTGGCAGCGCCTCCTCACCGGCACCGGCGCCACCCCCGCCGCCGCGGCCGCCGGCTACCAGCTCCCCTTCCCGGTCACCGACACCGCCGCCGCCACCCGTCTGGCCGCCCACCTGGAAACCCGCCTCACCACCGTCTACGCCGACCTGGTCGCCGCCGCCCCCGCCCCCCACCGCCCCCTCGCCGCCGACGCCCTCCGCGAGTGCGCCCTCCGCGCCCACCGCTGGGGCGCCACCGCCACCCCCTTCCCCGGCATCCCCACCACCCCGCCGCATCCCCCACCCCCTGAC
>NZ_JBHVIV010000043.1:43293-64696 GCF_042799475.1 Kitasatospora sp. NPDC057692
CCCGGGCTCCCCCGCCCCCCCCCCAGACCCGGGCACCCCCCCCCCCCCGCCGGCCCCCCCCCCCCGCTCCCCGGGCGCCCCCGCCCATGCGGCGCGCCCGCCACCCCCACCCCGCACCACCCACCTCCACCCCGCACTACCCACCTCCACAACCCACCCCGCCTCTCCCACCCAGGCGAGAGGGACGCGCTGCGGGAGGGGGCGGCGTAGGGGGTGGCCGCGGAGAGGGGCGTAGCGGGTGATTTTCAGACTGCCAACGGCGAGCACCCACCCCCACCAGGGTCGGCAGTCGGAAAATCATCCAGCCCCCGGAGCGGCCACCCCCGGAGCCGACCCCGCACCCACCCTCCCGAAAGCCGCACTGCACACGGCCGACCCCCGCCCCATCCCTCCCATACCGGACAATGGACCCGTACCACCCCAGGTCACCCGCGACCGGAAGGCCAGCATGTCGGCACCAGCACCCGGACAGCTCACCGTCCCCGACTGGCTCACGCGCAGCATCACCGCCGCCCACCCCGCCGAGGCGGCCGCCTGGCTGGCCGACCTGCCCGCCCTGGTCACCGCCCAGCTCACCCGCCTCGACCTCACCCTGGACCGCGTCCTGGACCCCGGCGGCAGCCTGAGCCTGGTCGCCTACGCGCACCGCAACGACGACCTCACCCCGGCCGTCCTCAAGGTCTCCCTCCGCACCCCCGAGACCGCCCACGAGCCCGAGGCCCTCACCGCCTGGGCCGGCCGCGGAGCCGTCCTCCTCCTCGACGCCCACCGGACCCCCACCTCCGGCGTCCTCCTCCTGGAACGCCTCCACGGCGAGATCCCCCTCCGCTCCCTCGCCGAGCCCAAGGCCATGCTGGAAGCCACCAGCCTCCTCCACCGCCTCTGGCTCCCGCTCCCCCTCACCGCCCCTCACGCCCTCCCCACGACACCCCCCACCGCTCCCCCCGTCCCCACCGCCGCCGTCCCCGAAGCCGCCCCCCTCCTCACCGAGGCCCGGGACACCGCCACCGCCCTCGCCGCCTCCGCCACCGAGCGGTTCCTCCTCCACGGGGACTTCCACCACGGCAACGTCCTCGCCGCCGACCGCGCCCCCTGGCTGGCGATCGCGCCCCGCCCCCTGATCGGCGAACGCGCCTACGACCTGGCCCGCCTCGCCCTCGACCGCGCGGACACCCTCATCGGCTCCCCCGGCGCCCCCGCCGCCGTCCGCCGCCGCCTGCACCGACTCGCCGAGGCCCTGGACGTCGACCGCGACCGCCTCCGCGGCTGGACCCTGGTCCGCGCCGTCGACCTCGCCCTGGCCGCCCTGGCGGCGAACCGCCGCCCCGAGGCCGAGCTCTACCTGGAGTTCGCCGGCGCGCTCTGAGCCGAACCGGCCCCGCCCGACCCCCGCAGCGGCAACGGCGCCCCCATCACCACGTACCGCCGCTCCGTGTTCGGGAAGTGCACGGCCCGCGCGAGGTCCCGGTACCCCAGTGCCCGGTAGAGCCGCCGGGCCGGCGTCTCGGCGTCGATCGCGGAGAGGATGCTGCGGTCCATCCCGGACCGCCGGGTCAGCGTGCGGATCAGCGCCGAGCCGACCCCCCGCCCCTGGAACTCCGGCAGCACGTGCAGCTCGGTGACCGCGAAGACGCCGTCCAGCCAGTCCCCGTGCCCCCGGGCGACCAGGTAGGGCTCGATCACCGTGCTCCACCAGTGCTCACGGTGGTTGGGCATGCCGTACCCGAACCCGATCAGCCGCCCGCCGCTGAGCGCCCCGAACGCGATCACCCCGGGCTGCTGGGCGTGCCGCCCGACGATGTGCAGCCGGACCATGACCTCCTCCGGAGTGAGGCCGAACGCCACCGCCTGCACGTCGAGCGCCTGCGGAGCCCACGCCGCGAGGTCGATGGCCTCGATCACCACTCCGGCCGCCCCCGCCGTCCCGGTCCCCCCGGCGCCTCCGGAGCCCCCGGCGCGCCCAGTCCCTCCGGTCATCCGACCCCACCCCCTCAGAACAGCACGCTCATGAACGCCCCGACCTCCTGGAACCCCACCCGCCGGTACGCGGCCCGCGCCCGCAGGTTGTAGTCGTTGACGTACAGCGAGACCACCGGAGCCACCTCCCGCAGCGCGATGTCCAGCACCGCCGCCATCCCGGTCTCGGAGAACCCCTGCCCCCGGTGCCCGGGCGCCACCCAGACCCCCTGGATCTGGCAGGCCCCCGCCGTGACGGCCCCGATCTCCGCCTTGAACACGACCTGCCCGTCCTCCCCGAACCGGGCGAACGAACGCCCGGTGGAGACGAGTTCGGCGACCCGGGCCTGGTAGAGCAGCCCCCCGTCGCCGGCCAGCGGCGACACCCCGACCTCCTCGGTGAACATCGCCACGCAGGCCGGCATCAGGGTGTCGATCTCGCCCCGCCGCACCCGCCGCACCAGCGGATCCGGCTCGATCTCGGCGGACGGCACGCTCGTCGACATCAGCGGCTGATGGGCCCGCACCTCCCGGGCCGGCCCCCAGCTGCGCTCCAGCAGCGCCCACAGCGCCGCGGTGGGCCCGGCCGGACCCACGATGGAGGAGCAGCGGCGCCCCTGCCGGCGGGCGCGCTCGGCGAAGGCCTGGACGGCCGGCGGACCGGCGTTGACCAGCACCAGGTTGGCCCCCGCGTAGCAGAGCGCGTCGAGCTCGCCCTGCTCGTCGTACCAGCCCCACATCTCGCCGCCGAGCCGCCAGGGGTCGAGGCCCACGGCCTCCACCCGGGTCGCGACGAAGGCGTTGGCGACCGGATCGCGGTGGAGGACGGCGAGGGCGTCGGCCAGGTCCGGCGGTTCCAGCACGCGGGTGGTCGCCAGGGCGCGGGCGGCCTGGAACGAGCTGGGGAGCATCACACCTCGATCGAGCATCGAGACAGCACCTTACTGAGACGACTCTGGCCGCACCCTACTCCCTGGCCCCACCCGGACACGGCCGCGGGGCCGTCCGCGCACGGACGGCCCCGCTTCCGGAAGAACTGCGCGGACCTACCCGACACCGGGGTGGGTCACTCGCCGGCGGTGACGGTCGGCGCGCCGGACTCGACGCCCTCGTCCTCCATCTGCTCGGCGATCTTGAACGCCTCCTCGATCAGGGTCTCCACGATCTTCGACTCCGGGACGGTCTTGATGACCTCGCCCTTGACGAAGATCTGGCCCTTGCCGTTGCCGGAGGCGACGCCGAGGTCGGCCTCACGGGCCTCACCCGGGCCGTTGACGACGCAGCCCATGACGGCGACGCGCAGCGGCACGTTCATGCCCTCCAGGCCGGCCGTGACCTCCTCGGCGAGCTTGTAGACGTCGACCTGGGCGCGGCCGCAGGACGGGCAGGAGACGATCTCCAGGCCGCGCTGGCGCAGGCCGAGCGACTCCAGGATCTGGTTGCCGACCTTGATCTCCTCGGCCGGCGGGGCGGAGAGCGAGACCCGGATGGTGTCGCCGATGCCCTCGGCGAGCAGCGCGCCGAAGGCCACCGCGGACTTGATGGTGCCCTGGAAGGCGGGGCCGGCCTCGGTGACGCCGAGGTGCAGCGGGTAGTCGCAGGCGGCGGCGAGCTGGCGGTAGGCGTTGATCATCACGACCGGGTCGTTGTGCTTGACCGAGATCTTGATGTCGCGGAAGTCGTGCTCCTCGAACAGCGAGCACTCCCAGAGCGCGGACTCGACCAGCGCCTCGGGGGTGGCCCGGCCGTACTTCTCCAGCAGGCGCTTGTCGAGCGAGCCGGCGTTGACACCGATCCGGATCGGCACGCCGGCGTCCTTGGCGGCCTTGGCGATCTCGCCGACCTTGTCGTCGAAGGCCTTGATGTTGCCCGGGTTGACGCGGACCGCGGCGCAGCCGGCGTCGATCGCCGCGAAGACGTACTTCGGCTGGAAGTGGATGTCGGCGATCACCGGGATCTGCGACTTCTTCGCGATGATCGGCAGCGCGTCGGCGTCGTCCTGGGAGGGGACGGCGACCCGCACGATCTGGCAGCCGGAGGCGGTGAGCTCCGCGATCTGCTGCAGCGTGGCGTTGATGTCCGAGGTCACCGTGGTCGTCATGGACTGCACCGACACCGGGGCGTCGCCGCCGACCGGCACGTTGCCGACCATGATCTGGCGGGAGACACGGCGCTTGGCGAGCGGCTTGAGCGGCAGAGACGGAATACCGAGCGAGATCGCGGTCATGTGCGCAGGGTTCCCCGGGGTTGAGGTGTGGTCGGTGCGGCCGCCGCTGGGACGGCCGGGCCCGGGCGCGCCGACGATCGCGCGCCCGGGCTCCAACGGTACGGCACGGGAACGGGCGCCCGCGCACCCGCCGTCCCGCAGGCCTAACTGATCTTGACCGGGTTCACCAGGTCGGCCACCATCACCAGCAGCGTGAAGCCGATGAACACACTGGCCACGACGTAGGCGACCGGCATCAGCCGGGCCACGTCGAACGGGCCGGGGTCGGGCCGGCGGAACAGCCGGGCGAAGCGGCGGCGCACCGACTCCCAGACCGCGCCCGCGATGTGGCCGCCGTCCAGCGGCAGCAGCGGCAGCATGTTGAAGAGGAACAGCGAGAGGTTGATCCCGGCGAGCAGGTTGACGAAGTAGGCGATCCGCTGGCTGCCCGGGATGTCCAGCGCGAACACCTCGCCGCTGACCCGCGCCGCGCCGACCATGCCGATCGGCGAGTCGGCCTCGCGCGGGGTGCCGTCCACCACCGAGTGCCAGAGGCCGGGGATCTTGCCGGGCAGCGCGGCGAGCGACTTCACGCCGTTCTCCGCCATGTCGTACATCCGGTCGAGGGACTGGCCGAAGCCGAGCTGGACCACCCCGGTGGTCGGGGTGAAGCCGAGGAAGCCGGCCCGCACCGTCTCGCCCTTGACCGGCACCCCGTCGGCGTCGTACTTCTGCACGTCGTTGTCGGCGATGGTCGGGTTGAGCGTGAGCTGCCGGCCGTCGCGCTCGACCACCAGGTCGACCCTCAGGCCGGCCGACTTCCGGATGTCGCCCTGGAGCTGCTCGTAGCTGGTGATCCGGTCGCCGTTGAAGGAGACCACCTTGTCGCCCGGCTTCAGCCCGGCCTGGAAGGCGGGTGCCACGGGCGCGTCCGCCGGGCAGTTGTCGGTCGGCTGGCCGGCCTTGACGACGCACTCCGAGACCGTGCCGATGGTCGGCACCGACATCGGGACGCCGAAGCCCATCAGCACCGTCAGGAAGAGCCCGAAGGAGAGGATCAGGTTCATGAACGGGCCGGCGAACATGACGATCACGCGCTTCCACGGCTTGCGCGTGTAGAAGAGCCGGTGCTCGTCGCCCTCCTTGACCTCCTCGTAGGAGGCCTCCCGGGCGTCCTCGATCATGGTCCGCCAGGGCGAGGTGGAGCGCTGGGTGATCCGCCCGTCGGCGCCGGGCGGGAACATCCCGATCATCCGGATGTAACCGCCCAGCGGGATGGCCTTGAGCCCGTACTCGGTGTCGCCCCTCCTCCGCGACCAGATCGTCGGACCGAAGCCGACCATGTACTGCGGCACCCGGATGCCGAACAGCTTGGCCGTGGAGAGGTGGCCGAGCTCGTGCCAGGCGATCGAGAAGAGCAGTCCCAGTACGAAGACCAGGATGCCGACCACCGTCATCACCGTTGCCACCGCTGCTCCTCCGTCATGCCGCTCCGCTCATCCTGTCGTCGTACCGGTCGTCCGGCGGTGCCGTCCGGGCGGACCCGGATCAGCCCGAGGCCAGCTCGCGGGCCCGGGCGCGCGCCCAGTCCTCCGCGTGCAGGACGTCCTCCACCGTCAGCGAAGTTCCCGCCACGGGGCTGCCGTGCTCCGCCACGACCTTCGCCACAGTGTCCACGATCCCGGTGAAGGCGAGGCGGCCGTTCAGGAAGGCCTCCACACACTCCTCATTGGCCGCGTTGAACACCGCCGGGGCGGTACCGCCCAGCGTGCCGACCTCACGGGCCAGCTCGACCGCCGGGAAGGCGTCGTCGTCCAGCGGGAAGAACTCCCAGGTCGCCGCCCTGGTCCAGTCGCAGCCCGGGGCCGCGTCCGGCACCCGGTCCGGCCAGCCCAGGCCCAGCGCGATCGGCATCCGCATGTCCGGCGGGCTCGCCTGCGCCAGCGTCGAGCCGTCCGTGAACTCCACCATCGAGTGGACGACCGACTGCGGATGGACCACGACCTCGATCCGGTCGAACGGCACGTCGTACAGCAGGTGCGCCTCGATGACCTCCAGGCCCTTGTTCACCAGGGTGGCCGAGTTGATCGTCACGACCGGGCCCATCGCCCAGGTCGGGTGCGCCAGCGCGTCCGCCGGGGTGACCCCCGCCAGCTCGGCGCGGCCGCGGTTGCGGAACGGGCCGCCGCTCGCGGTCACCACCAGCTTGCGGACCTCGGCCCGGGTGCCGCCCGCCAGCGCCTGGAACAGCGCGGCGTGCTCGGAGTCCACCGGCACGATCTGCCCCGGCTTCGCGACCGCCTTCACCAGCGGACCGCCGACGATCAGCGACTCCTTGTTGGCCAGCACCAGCACCCGGCCGGCCCGCAGCGCCGCCAGCGTCGGGCGCAGGCCGATCGAGCCGGTGATGCCGTTCAGCACCGAGTGGCACTCCATCGCCGCCAGCTCGGTCGCCGCGTCCGGACCGGTCAGCACGGCCGGCAGCGCACGGCCCGCCGCCTTCGCGGCCAGCGCCTCGCGCAGCGCCGGCTCGGCCGCCGGGTCGGCCACCGCCACGGTGTGCACGCCCAGCCGCAGCGCCTGCTCGGCCAGCAGCTCCACCCGGCCGCCGGCCGCCGACAGGGCCACCACCCGGAACCGGTCCGGGTTGCGCAGGACCACGTCGATGGCCTGGGTGCCGATCGAGCCGGTGGAGCCGAGGATCACCAGCTCCCGGGGGCCGGAGGGGTTGTTCACCTCGGGGGTGAACCGCAGCTGCGGGTGGGCGAGCGAAGTCATGCGCCCATTGTGTCCTGCCCGGCCGTCCGCCCGGCACCACGGGACCGCTCCCGGGGCGCCGGACGCGCTCCCGGGCTACCGTCGGAGCCATGCGCATCGTCATCGCCGGGGGCCACGGACAGATCGCCCTGCGGCTGGAGCGGCTGCTCGCCGACCGCGGCGACCGCCCCGCCGGGATCGTCCGCCGCCCCGAGCAGGCCGAGGACCTCGTCGCCGCCGGGGCCGAACCGCTGCTGCTCGACCTGGAGGCCGCCGCCCCGCCCGAACTCGCCCGGCTGGTCGAGGGCGCCGACGCCGTGGTGTTCGCGGCCGGCGCCGGGCCGGGCAGCGGCGCCGCCCGCAAGCTCACCGTCGACCGGGACGCCGCGGTGCTGCTCGCCGACGCCGCCGCGCTGGCCGGCGTCCGCCGCTACCTGATCGTCTCCTCGATGGGCGCCGACGCCCGCGCCCGGTACCCCTCCGACGAGGTCTTCGAGACCTATCTGCGGGCCAAGGGCGCCGCCGACGACGCCGTCCGGGCCCGCACCTCGCTGGACTGGACGGTGCTGCGCCCCGGCCGCCTCACCGACGGCCCGGGCACCGGCCTGGTCCGGCTCGCGCCGAACGTGCCGCGCGGGTCCGTCGACCGGCAGGACGTCGCCGCCGTGCTCGCCGCGCTGCTGCACGAGCCCGGCACCGCCGGGCAGACCCTGGAACTGGTCGGCGGCGACGCCACCGTGGCCGAGGCCGTCGCGGCCGCCGGAGGCCGCGCCTGACCCCGCGCACGCGCGAGGGCCCGGCCGCACGACGCGGCCGGGCCCTCGCTCGGATCACCCTCAGAGGGCCAGGCCGGTGAGGACCAGCACCTTCTCCACGGTGTAGTCGTCCATCGCGTACCGGACACCCTCGCGGCCGACGCCGGAGTCCTTGACGCCGCCGTACGGCATCTGGTCGGCGCGGTAGGACGGCGCGTCGCCGATGATCACACCGCCGACCTCCAGCTCCTGGTGGGCGCGGAAGGCGGTCTGCAGGTCGTGGGTGAACACGCCCGCCTGGAGGCCGAACAGCGAGTCGTTGACGGCCGCGAAGGCCTCGTCCACGCCGTCCACCCGGTGCAGCGACAGGACCGGGCCGAACACCTCGGAGGTGGCGAGGATCGCGTCGGCCGGCAGCTCCGCCAGCACGGTCGGGGCGTAGGTCGCGCCCTCGCGGGTGCCGCCGGCCAGCAGCTTCGCGCCCTTGGCCACCGCGTCGTCCACCCAGGACTCGACCCGCTTGGCGGCGTTCTCGTCGACCAGCGGGCCGACGTCCGTCGCGTCGTCGTTCGGGTCACCGGTGACCTGGGCCCGCACCTTGGCGACGACCTTCTCCGCCAGCGCGTCGTACACCGACGCGTCGGCGATCACCCGCTGCACCGAGATGCAGGACTGGCCGCCCTGGTAGTTGGCGAACATCGCGATCCGGGTGGCCGCCCAGTCCAGGTCCGCCTCGGAGGACCAGTCGGCGAGCACCACGGCCGCGGCGTTGCCGCCGAGTTCGAGGGTGGTGTGCTTGCGCGGCACCGAGTCCATGATCTGGTAGCCGACCTTGTCCGAGCCGGTGAAGGAGATCACCGGCAGACGCGGGTCCTGCACCAGGGCCGGCATCCGGTCGTTCGGCACCGGCAGGACGCTCCAGGAACCGGCCGGCAGCTCGGTCTCGGCCAGGATCTCGCCCAGCACCATGGCCGACAGCGGGGTGGCCGGGGCCGGCTTGAGGATGATCGGCGCGCCGACCGCGATCGCCGGGGCGATCTTGTGGGCGACCAGGTTCAGCGGGAAGTTGAAGGGGGCGATGCCCAGCACCACGCCGCGCGGGAAGCGCCGCACCACCGCGAAGCGGCCCGTGCCGCCCGGGTCGGTGTCCAGCCGCATGGTCTCGCCGTTGGTCCGGCGGGCCTCCTCGGCCGCCCAGCGGAACACCGAGACGGCGCGGCCGACCTCACCGCGGGCCCACTTGATCGGCTTGCCGTTCTCGGCGGTGATCAGCTGGGCGATCTCCTCGGTGCGCTCGGTCAGCCGCCGGGCCACGTGGTCCAGGGCGGCGGTGCGCACGTGCGCCGGGGTCGCGGCGAACACCGGCAGCGCGGCGACGGCGGCCTCCAGGGCCTCCTCGACCTGCGCCTCGGTGGGGATGCTCACCTTGCCGACCAGGCGGCCGTCCCAGCTGTTGTGCACCTCGAAGTCGGCGTCGCCGCTCGCCCGGCGGCCGGCCAGCCAGAAATCGTACGTGGTGGTCACCGTGGTACCGGCCTCTCCTCGTCGTCCTCACGACCCCACGGACGTGGAGCCAGAACCGAGGGTAGGACGGGCGACGCGCCGACCGGATTGGACACCGAGTAGCGTTCGCCCCCGCCGCCACTCCACCGCGTCCAGCCTCCGAGCGGCCTTTCCTCACTCCTCGCCGGAGCGCAGCGCCAGCCAGAGCTCCATCCGGACGTCCGTATCGTCCAGCGACCGCCCCAGCAGCTCCTCCACCCGCCGCATCCGGTACCGCAGGGTGTGCCGGTGCACCCCCAGATCGGCCGCCGCCGCGTCCCACTGCCCGTGCCGCGACAGCCACGCCCGCAGCGAGGCCACCAGATCGCCGCGCGCCGTCCGGTCGTGCTCGCGCAGCGGCCGCAGCAGCCCCTCCGCGAAGGCCGTCACGGCGTCCTCGCCCAGCAGCGGCAGCAGCGAGCCCGCGCCGACCTCCTCGTGGTCCACCGACCGCCGGCCCCCGCGCAGCGCCACCGCCAGCGCCCGCTCGGCCTGCGCGTGCGCCGTCCCGGCGTCCTCCAACGCGGCCGGCGCCGACACGCCCAGCGACAGGCCCTCGTGCTCCTCCACCGCCCCCAGGCACGCCCGGTGCACCGCGCCGTTGTCCAGCGCCAGCAGCATCAGCCGCGGTCCGTGCGCGCCCTCCTCCCGCGCCACCAGCAGCTTCTCGCCGACCCGCGACCCGGCCTGCTCGGCCCGGTCGCCCAGCTCGCCCAGCGCCTCCCCCGCGTCCGCGCCCTGCGCCGCCCCGGCCACCAGCACCCGGACGGTCCCCTCCGGCAGCCCCCCGAACAGGCCCGCCGCCACCTGCCGCGCGGTCGCCACCTCACCGGCCAGCACCATCCGCAGCAGCGCGGCGCCCATCTTCTCCTCGGCCTGCCGCAGCTCCCGCGACCGCTCCAGGGTCAGCGTCAGCAGCGCCACCGCCGCGTTCAGCACGTACCGCTCGGTCGGCGTGATCCGGTCCTCGGTGCCCACCGCCAGGAAACCCCGGGCCCGCCGGTCCGCCCCCAGCGACTGGACCACCACGTAGTCCTCGTCCGCCGTGTCTATCCCCGGCGCGCGGCCCTGCAGCGCGGCGCTCGACGGCGCCGGGCGCCGGCGCAGCCGGTCCACCTCCGCCGCGAGCCGCCCGGCCCGGCGCGCCGCCCAGTCCGGCGCCACCACCGACAGGGCCCCCGACCCGTCGTACAGCGCCGCCCAGCCGCCCAGCCGGGCCGCCAGCCGCCGGACCACCGCCGTCGTGCCGTCCTTGCCCAGCGCGGCGCGGGTCAACTCCTCCTGCGCCTCGAAGCTGGTCGTCACCGCCTCGTACTGCTCGGCGGCCAGCGCCGCCGACACCACCTTGCTGATCGCGATGAACGGCGTCGGCTCCGGCACCCTCAGCAGCGGCAGGCCGCGCTGCGCCGCCGCGTCCACCAGCGGCTGCGGCACCTCGGTGTGCGACAGGCCCACCCCCAGCCCGAGCCCGACCACCCCCGCGTCGGCCAGCCGGTGCACGTACGCCTGCAACTGGGCGGCCGTACGGCCCAGCTTGATCCCGGTGGTGAGCAGCAGCTCGCCGCCCTCGAGGAACGGCGTCGGGTCGTCCAGCTCGCTGGTGTGCACCCAGCGGACCGGCCGCTCCAGGTGGTCCGCACCGGCGAGGACCGTCAGATGGAGCGAGGTGTTGCGGACGACGGAGGCAAGTGTGGGGGGCATGGCACCTTCGGGGGAACGACCCGACCGCGCCGTTGCGGCCGGGCGAGAGAGGGCTGGGGGTCCTTGGGGGTCCCACCTCTCATTATGGACGCCCCGGACAAGCCGCACTGCCGAATCCACCTCGAAGGCGAGCTTCGTCCACGGCCCATGGCCCTCGGTCCTCGGACCACCCTCCCCGGCCCACGGCCCACGGTCCTCGGTCCTCGGTCCCGTCAGTCCCGGAGGTCCACCAGCAGCGGCGGCACCTGCTCCCCCGAGACCGCCGTCAGCGACAGCACCGCGTGCCCGGCCGGCAACGCGTGCGCCAGGTCCGACGGGGACCACCGCAGCCGCTCCACCTCCCGGGTGGTCACCGACTCCGTCTGCGCGGTCGTCCCCGACAGCGCCTTGCGCCCCATCCGCCCGGCCCGCCGCACGATCCCGCCCGAGGTGTCCGGGGCCAGCGTCACCGCCGTCTCCCGCACCAGGTGGGTGCCCCAGGCCTCCGAGAACAGCCGGCCGTCCCACGGCGCGATGCCCGGGAACGCCGCCCGGCAGCCCACCGCCCCGAACAGCGGCGCCCGCAGCGCCTCCGGCAGGTCGACCAGCGTCCGCAGCAGCAGCACCACCCCGGCGTTCGCCCCGCGCAGCCGCTGCAGCCCGCGCACGATCCCGGCGTCCAGCGCCGCCGAGGCGTCGTCCACCACCAGCCCGGCGAACAGCGACCGGTCCCCGCGGGCCCCCGCGGCCTGCACGAACTGGCCCACCAGCAGCCGCGACAGCATCCGCGCCGCCTCCGGGTGACTGCGCTCCGGCAGCTTCACCCGCACCCGCAGCGGGTGGTCCAGCACCCGCATCGCGAACGGCGGGAGACCGGTGCCATCGGTCGCGAACACCCCCTCGAAGGCCGGCCGGTCCAGCAGCGCCAGCCGGTCTGCCAGCAGCGCCCCCGGATCGTCCGCCCGGCCGCGCTGGCGCTCCCGGTGCTCCAGGTCCCGCTCGTACGAGCCCAGCCGGCCCGCCGCCCGCAGCCCCTTCACCAGCGACTCCAGGGCCTCCGGCTCCCCGGCGAGCAGCGCCCGCAGCTCGCGCACCCCCGGGTAGCGGCCGAACGCGGCGTGGAACGGGCCCACCATCTGCTGCAGCACCGTCCGCGCCGTCTCGGCGCGCGCCGTCAGCTCGTCCGGCAGCAGCGCCTCCGCCAGCCGGGCCGCCGCCTCGTCCGGGTCCTGCGCCGCGCCGTACAGGTCCAGCCCGTAACGGGACGCGGCGTGGCCCGGGGCGATCACCACGTCGTACCAGTCGTCCGGCCCCAGGTCCGCCTCCGACGACCCGATCACCACCGCGCACGCCGTCCCGGCCAGCGCCTGCAGGCACAGCGCCTCCGCCACCGGACGGGCCAGCCGCGCCGTCTTCCCCGTCCCGGCCGGGCCCACCGCCAGCAGCGAGGTGCCCAGCACCGCCGGATCCAGCGCGAAGCCCGCCGCCCGGTGGGTCAGCGGGTTCTTCGGCACGTCCTGCGCGGTCCCGAGCCGCACCTGGCCCAGCAGCAGGTCGTGCCGCTCCGCCCGCCCCGGCAGCTCGCGCGCCTCCGACGGGTGCGCGAACGCCGCCGCGCCGCGCAGCGACACCTGCTCGGCGAAGGCCGGCAGGAAGGCCCGGTCCGCCTGGGCCGACTCCCACGCCCGCTGGATCCGCACGTAGTCGACATCCCCGACCGCCTCGCCGTCCAGCAGCCCGGCCGCACCCGCCGCCCCGCCCTGCCGCAGCACCGCCCACGGATCCCGCTGCCGCACCGCCTCCGCCTGCTCCGCCACGGACGCGGGCTCCTCCTCCGTCACGGTCCGCGACAGCACGGGCAGCGCGTACCGCCGCCAGACCTCCACCCACCGGCCCATCTTGCCGAAGACCTTGATGACGACGGCGATCGCGACGACGTTGACGACCAGCAGCGTGAACATGGCACCGGCTTCCGAGGGCTCGGCGAGCGGGCCGATCCCGGTTTGCCGACCGAACCAGACGAGCAGGTACATCAGCAGCTGGGTGCCGTAGAGATAGGCGAACCACGCCACCACCGCGTTCAGCCCCGCGCGCAGGAGAAGGGGCCAGGTCGGAACCTTGGCCGCCTCGGCGCGGTCGGGGTCGATCTGCCGGTAGCCCTCCCGGAAGACGCCCGGGGCGGCCTCCGGGCGGGGGGCGGCGACCCAGGCGGCGAGGTCGAAGGGCACGCGGGCCGGGTGGCGGGGGTGCGGCATCGCGGTGGGCGGGTGATGGGGGGTGGCGGTGGTCCGCTCGCTGTGGCTCCGTGCCCCGTCCAGTCCCATGTACGGCCCCGCTCCCTCGCCCGCCGGCCCGACCGCCGTCGGTGCCGCCCATACCCATGCCGCCGCCCCGGCGACACGCCCGCGCTCAATGTAGTGGAGCGGAGCCCACCGGTCGTGGCGCCCATCGCGCTGGCCGCCCCGGACAAGTCGGACGGCCCAGTGCTACCGAGTGGCGCATGCCTGCCCGGGGAACGCCGCCGTAGCCTGCGAACTACCGAGCCGAGAAGTCTGGAGAAACCCATGAGCGCCGCAACGCCGCTCCCGCAGGAGCGCCGTCTGGTCACCGCGATCCCCGGTCCGAAGTCGCAGGAGCTGCACGCCCGCAAGCTGGGTGCGGTGGCGGCCGGCGTCGGCACCACCCTGCCGGTGTACGTGTCCCGCGCCAACGGCGGTGTGCTGGAGGACGTGGACGGCAACTCGCTGATCGACTTCGGCTCCGGCATCGCCGTCACCAACGTCGGCAACAGCGCCGAGGCCGTGGTGGCGAAGACGACCGAGCAGCTGGCCGCCTTCACCCACACCTGTTTCATGGTGACCCCGTACGAGGGCTACGTGGCCGTCGCCGAGCAGCTGAACGAGCTGACCCCGGGTGACCACGAGAAGCGCACCGCGCTGTTCAACTCGGGCTCCGAGGCCGTCGAGAACGCGGTGAAGATCGCCCGCGCCTACACCAAGCGCCAGGCCGTCGTGGTGTTCGACCACGGCTACCACGGCCGCACCAACCTCACCCTGGCGCTGACGGCGAAGAACATGCCGTACAAGCAGGGCTTCGGTCCGTTCGCCCCCGAGGTCTACCGGGTGCCGGTCGCCTACCCCTACCGCTGGCTGACCGGTGCGGAGAACTGCGCCGCCGAGGCCGCCGCCCAGGCGATCGACACCATCAACAAGCAGATCGGCGCCGAGAACGTCGCCGCGATCATCATCGAGCCGCTCCAGGGCGAGGGCGGCTTCATCGAGCCGGCCAAGGGCTTCCTGCCGGCGATCGTGGAGTTCGCGAAGGCGAACGGGATCGTGTTCGTCGCCGACGAGATCCAGACCGGCTTCTGCCGCACCGGCCAGTGGTTCGCCTGCGAGGACGAGGGCATCGTCCCGGACCTGATCACCACCGCCAAGGGCATCGCCGGCGGCCTGCCGCTGTCCGCGCTGACCGGCCGCGCCGAGATCATGGACGCCGCGCAGACCGGCGGCCTGGGCGGCACCTACGGCGGCAACCCGGTGGCGTGCGCCGCCGCGCTGGGCGCCATCGAGACCATGAAGGAGCAGGACCTCGTCGGCAAGGCGCAGCGGATCGGTGAGATCATGCTGGGCCGCCTGCGGGCCATGCAGGAGAAGCACGAGATCATCGGCGAGGTCCGCGGCCGCGGCGCGATGATCGCCGTCGAGCTGGTGAAGCCGGGCGGCAAGGAGCCGAACGCGGAGGCCACCGCGGCCATCGCCAAGGCCTGCCACGCCGAGGGCCTGGTCGTCCTGACCGCCGGCACCTACGGCAACGTGCTGCGCTTCCTGCCGCCGCTGGTGATGCCGGAGCACCTGCTGAACGAGGGCCTGGACATCCTCGAGGGCGCGTTCGCCACCGTCTGATCCGGCCCGTCGGCGCCGCACCGGTCGGCGCCGCACCGAAGACCCGCCGGAGGGATGTCCGGACAGCGCCGAACGGCCCGTGGGGACCTCGTCCCCGCGGGCCGTTCGGTTTCGAACCCGGCGTGACGCCACCGGCGCGGACGGTGAAGATGGTGTGCGGAATCGCTGAAGCTCCTCGGCCCCGCAAGGAGCTTGACGTAGTGTCATCACAGATGGACAGCGAGCCCCAGCCATGGGCGGATCCGTCCGCGGCACCGCCCTCCGGGACGGCTCCGCGCGAGGGCCGCGAGGACAACCAGGCCGCCCCTCCCGGGGCGGTGCACACCGAAAGCCGATCGACCGGCCGTCCGACCCACACCCCCCGGGACGCACGGAGCGGCGATCATCAGAGCCGCCCCGGAGCTCTCCCCCCTGCTCCGGGGCGGCTGCCCCGCGTCCTCGGCCACCCGGTGGTGCCGGTGGTCCTCGGGGTGGTCCTGCTCCTGGTGTCCTGGCAGGTCGCGGTGGACGGGCCGCTGCTGGGCCTGGACCGCTGGGCCCGGCACGCCGTCCGGGAGACCCGGCACACGCTGCACAGCACCCTGCTCAACCACCTCGGCAAGGCGTTCTCCGACCTGGGCGGGGGCTCGGCGGCGGTACCGGTGCTGCTGCTCGGCGGGGCGGTGGCGGCCTGGCGGGAGCTCCGGGCGGGCTTCGCGCGCTGGTGGCTGCCGCTCCCGGTGGCGGTGCTGACGGCCGGGCTGATCCCGCTGCTGGTCGTCCCGGCGAAGGCGTGGTTCGCGCGGCCCGGCCCGTTCGGGCTGCCGCTGGCGGCGGACCAGTGGGGCTGGTACCCGTCCGGCCACACCGCGACCGCCACGCTCGGGTACGGGGTGGCGGCCCTGCTGCTGGCCCGGACCGCCGGCCCCCGGGCCCGGCGGGTGCTCGCCGCCGGGACGGCGCTGCTGGTGACGGGCGTCGGACTCGGCCTGGTGTGGAGCGACTACCACTGGCTGCTGGACGTGGTGGCCAGCTGGTGCCTGGGCGGCCTGGTCCTCTGGGTCCTCGCACGCCGGCCGCTCACCGCCCGCCCCGGTGCGCACCGGCCACCGCCGGCCGGGGGCTAACCCTCGGCCGGGGCCTCGTCGTTGCGGTGGACGAGGCCGGGCTCGCCGTTGTCGCGGTGCCACTCGACGACCAGCTCGTCGCGGGCGCCGAAGCGGACCAGGTGGCGGCCGACGACGTCCTCCAGGCCGGGGAGGTTGTCCCGCTCGCCCTCGACTGCGAGCAGCAGCGCGTCGGGGGCGGCCTCCAGGGTGGCGGTGCCGGCGCCGAAGACGAGGGTGCCGCGGCCGGTCTCCTCGGACCAGTCGGCCTGGATCTTGCGGCCCATGTGGGCGGCGAGCTGCTTGGCGTAGCGGGCGGAGCGGTCGGTGGCGACGCGGGCTTCGGAGCGGGGCACGGGCCCTCCAGGGTCAGGGGAGGGAACTTAGGATGCCCTCACTCGCGACCTACGCTAACGCAGATACTGAGCCTTGCTCAACACTTTTCCGGGCGCCTCGGGACCGGCCGATACCCTGGGTCGGACACCTGCCGAGGAGAGCCGCCCATGACCACCACGCCGACCGACGACGCGGCGAGCTCCTCCCCCGTTCCGGATCCGGCGGGCGCCCCGGACACCGCCGCCGAGCTGGCCGACGCGATGACCCGGGCGATCAAGCGGATCCGCCGCCGCACCAGCGAGCGGCTGGAGCCCTACGGCATCACCCCCGGCCAGGGCCGCGCCCTGCGGGCCCTCGCGCACGCCCCCGGCTGCGAGCTCCCCGACCGCGCGATGCGGCTGAGCGACCTGGCCGACCGGCTGCACATCGCCCCGCGCTCCGCCACCACGGTGGTGGACGCCCTGGAGGAGGCCGGCCTGGTCGAGCGGGCCCCGGACCCGGCCGACCGCCGCGCGGTGCGGATCCTGCTGACCGCGGCCGGCCGGTCGGCGGTGGAGCGGATCGGCCAGGTCCGGCACGAGGTCGCCCTGGAGTACTTCGGCCCGGTCAGCCCCGCCGAGCAGGAGGTGCTGCTGCGGGCGCTGCGGACCGCCGAGTCCGCGTACGCGGCGACCGCCGGCCCCACCGCCGCGCCGCGCCGGACAGCGCCCCCGGGCGCAGCGCGGTGATCCCGATCCCGGCGACCACCAGGACCGCGGCGACGGCGGCCGCCGGTCCGACCGGCTCGCCGAGCAGCAGCCACGCCGAGGACATCCCGAACACCGGTACCAGCAGCGAGTAGGGCGCGACGGCGGTGGCGTCGTAGCTGCGCAGCAGGTAGCTCCAGGCGACGAAGCCGAACAGGGTGGACACCAGTCCGACGTAGCCGATCGCGCCGACGCCGGCGAGGCCGATCCCGCGCAGGGCCCGCAGGTCGGCCTCCGGGCCCTCGACCAGCAGCGAGAGGCCGAGCAGCGGCAGCGGCGGCACGGCGCTGACCCAGACCATCCAGCGCAGCGCGTCCGGCGGGGCGGCCCTGCGGGTCAGTACGTTGGACAGGCCCCAGGCGGCCGCGGCGAGGACGACCAGGGCGAAGGCGCCGAGCGGTCCGCCGAGGCCGCGGTCAACGGCGCTCAGGCCGATCCCGAGGAAGGCCACGGCCAGGCCGAGGAGCCGCTGCCCGCCGGGCCGCTCGCCGAGCAGGAGGCCGGCGAACAGTGCGGTGAAGACGGCCTGCCCCTGGAGCACCAGGGAGGAGAGGCCGGCCGGCATCCCGGCGTGCATGCCGAGGAAGAGCAGGCCGAACTTGACCACCCCGAGCACCACGCCGACCGCGAGCACCCACCGCCAGGCGACCTTCGGCGGGCCGACGAGGAAGACCGCCGGGACGGCGACCACCGCGAACCGCAGGGCGCAGAAGAGCAGCGGGGGGAAGTTCTCCAGGCCGATGTGGATGAGGACGAAGTTGAGGCCCCAGACGGCGGCCACCAGAACGGCCAGGGCGATGTGTCGCGGCCTCATGCCGCCGTTCGTGCCGCCGCCCGGGGCGGCCTGCGGGGATGCGCTCATGGGACGAGGATGGCCGCCGGTCACCGTGTAGCACCAGCGATGAATGCTGAAGGCAACGCTTTAGCATGGCTTCATGATGGATCTGGGGCGCCTGCGGGCGCTGCACGCGGTGGCGGTGCACGGCTCGGTCGGCGGGGCGGCCGCGGCCCTCGGCTTCACCCCGTCCGCCGTCTCCCAGCAGATCGCCAAGCTGGAGCGGGAGACCAGGACGGTGCTGCTGGAGCGCCAGGGCCGCGGGGTGGTGCTGACGGACGCGGCGCGCGAGCTGGCCGGCACCGCGCAGGCGGTGCTGGGCCTGGTGGAGCGGGCCGAGGTGCGGTTGGAGGAGCAGCGCGGCCAGGCGGTCGGACGGCTGCTGGTGGCCGCCTTCGCGACCGGCGCGCGCGGGCTGATGCCGGGCGTGCTGGCCGAGCTGCGGGAGCGCTGCCCCGACCTGGACGTGCGGCTGTTGGAGTGCGACCCGTACCCGGCGGCCGAGCTGGTGGCGCGCGGCGAGGTCGACCTGGCACTCGTCCAGGACTGGCCGACGGTGCCGCTACCGGTCCAGGACGGGCTGTCCCGGATGGACCTCGGCGAGGACCCGGTGGACCTGTTGGTGCCGGTCGGCCACCCGCTGGCCGAGCCTGCGGCGGTGCCGGAGGAGCGGCTGCGCGGGCAGCGGTGGACGAGCGTGCCGCCGGGGAACATCTGCCACGACTGGCTGGTCCGGACGCTGCGCGAGGCCGGCGAGGAGCCGGACGTGCGCTACCAGGTCGGCGAGTTCGAGACCCAGATCGCGCTGATCGCGGCGGGGCTGGGCGTCGGGCTGGTGCCGCGGCTGGGCCGGGGCGCGCTGCCGCCGGGGGTGGTCGCCCGGCCGGTGGTGCCGGAGCCGGCCCGGCGGGTGTTCGCGCTCTGGCGCTCCCAGGCCTCGCGGCGCCCGGCGATCACCGAGGCGCTGGCCGCGATGCGGGCCCGGTGGGACGCCCTGGACGGCTGACGGGCCGTCGAGGACGGCGGGCCGACGCGGCCGAGGGTCCGGCGCGGCGTCAGCCGGCCAGCCCGATCACCAGCCACATGAAGCCCACCCCGCCGAGGGTGCAGAGCAGCGTGGTCCGCGAGGGGTGCGGGCTGTGCGCCTCGGGGAGGATGTCGGAGGTCGCCAGGTAGAGCAGGAACCCGGCGAAGAACCCCAGGTAGAGGCCGAGCAGGTGCCCGGAGATGGTGAACAGCAGGGTGATCGCGGCGCCCGTGACCGGTGCGAGCGCGTCCGCCGCGAGCAGGGTCAGCGCCCGCCGCTTGTTGTTCCCGTAGAGCCGGGTGATCGTGTACGTGTTGAAGCCGTCGGCGAAGTCGTGCGCGACCACGGCGATCGCCACCACCGTCCCGACCGTCGTCCCGGCCTGGAAGGCAGCGCCGATCGCGAAGCCGTCCATGACGCTGTGGCCGACCAGGGCGAGGGCGGCGGTCAGGCCGACGCCCTGGTGACCGTCGATGCCGGAGCGGCCGCGGCCGTGAGTGTGGCCCTGGGCGGACCGCTGGCCGTGGGTGTGGGCGGCGTACTCCGCCTCGTGGCCGCGGTGGATGGCCACCGCCCGCTCGACGATGTGGATGGCCAGGAAGCCGGCCGCGAACATCAGCAGCGCCTGCGGCACCCCGTGGACCTCCTCGGGGGCCTGGTGCAGCGCCTCCGGGAGGAGGTCGAAGGCGACCACCCCGAGCATCAGTCCGGCGGCGAAGCCGAGCACCAGGTGGCGGCGGTCCCCGGTGCGCTGCGCGACCCAGCCGCCGATCAGCGTCATCAGGAAGGCGCCCGCGGCGACCAGCACCGCGGTCACCGCTCCACCCCCGCGGCGGACCGTCTGCTCACTCGTCTCCCCCCGTGTTCCGCCGTCCCCGGGCCGGTCGTCGACCGGTGCCGGACGGCCGTGTCCCCCAGCGTCGTGCAGCCCGCGCGCCGACGCCCGCCGGACGGGCCGTCGGGGTGATCGGGCCGGGCGCCACCGCCCGGCCGACGGCTCGCCGCCCGACCGGCGGCTCAGCGCCCGGCGGCGAGCGGCAGACCGAGGTGGGTGCGCGCCAGCTCGCGCACGCCGTCCCCGTCGACCAGGTGGATGTGCCGCAGCCCGTCCTCGCCGGTGAGGTCGAGCGCCCCGTCGGTGAAGTGGCCGGTGGTCAGCCGCAGGCCGCGTTCGGCGGCCTCCTCGCGGACCGCCTCCGCCAGCGTGCGGATCTCCTCCTCCCCCACCGGTCCGGCGCTCCGCGAGGCCCAGACCACCCAGCGGCCGGGCAGCGCGCTGCCGGTCGGCCCCTCCCCGGTGGCCACCAGCCCGGCCGGGCCGCGCAGCCGCACGCTCCACTGGCCGAGCCCGCCCCGGGTGAGCAGTTCGCGCACCAGCTGGGCGAACTCGTTCGCCGACAGGTCGGGCGCCGCCGGGACGGTGGCGGCCGCCTGCGCGGCGGGCTCGACACCCGCCCGCCCGTACGGGTCGGGGCTGACGGCGGCGCCCAGCTGGCGCAGCCGGACCAGGGCCTCGTCCTGTTCGGCGTCGGCGTAGACGCCCTCGCCGTCGGGCTCCTCGTCGGGGTCGGCCGGCGGCAGCAGCCTGGTGCGGGCCAGGGCGTCGCGGTCCGCGTCCACGCTCACCAGGCAGAGCGGCTCGGCCCCGCCGGGCTCGCGCAGCCACCCGTTGAGCACGACCCCGGCGAGGATCTCGTCGGTGTCGACGGCGTCGGCGGCCTGCAGGGCGCGCAGGGCGAGCCGGGCGACCAGCCGCAGGTAGTCGGCGGCCCGGTCGGCCGGCGGACGCGGCACCGGGAGGATCTCGCCGTCCGCGCCGAGCCGGTAGCCGGTCAGCGAGGGCACCACGTCGAGGGCCGGCAGGTCGAGGTCGAGCACGGCGGTGCGGGTCAGCGGCCGGTAGACGGCGCGGCAGGGTGCCGGGAGGTCCTGGGTGTGGGTCTCGGCGGCGGCGAGGGCGCGCTCCAGCAGCGACTCGACGGCGGCCGGCTCGGCCTGCCGGTAGGCCCGGCGGCACTCCTCCAGGGACTCGTTGTACTCCTGCACCGCCCGCGCCCGGGCCTGTTCGGCCTGGTCGTGGGCGCGCCGGGACTCGTCGGCGACCGGGTCGGCGGCGTCGGCCCGCCGGGTCCGCCACTCGCGCAGGGCGCGCTGGTGGGCGAGCCGGGCCGTGGCGAGTTCACGCTGGTAGCCGGAGTCGAGCAGCCGGCGGGCCGGGCCCTCGTCGGGTTCGGCGGCGGGCGGTTCGGCGGGCGCGAAGTCCTCCCAGCGCGGCTCCGGGTCGGCGCCGGCCGCCGTGGCGGCCGGGCCGTCGGCCGGGTAGGGGCGCGGCTCGTAGCGGCGCAGCTGGCTCTCGAAGTCCATCGCCGAGACGGGCAGCGCGGCCCGCCGGAGCAGGTCGGTCAGCCGATCCTGCTCGGCCTGGACGGTGACCGTGCGGTGGTGGGTGAGCGCGGCCGCCCGGGCGTGGGGGGGGGGGGCCGGGGGGGCCCCCCCCCCCCCCCCCCCGGCCGGGGGGGCGGGCGCGGGGGCGCCCCCCCGGGGGGCGGGCGGGGGGCCCCCCAGGGCCGGGG
>NZ_JBHVIV010000043.1:64706-73926 GCF_042799475.1 Kitasatospora sp. NPDC057692
GTGCGGTGGTGCTTCGCCGGGCCGACGGTCGGTGCTGTGCCGGTACGGCCCGGCGTGGCCCGGCGGCCCCGGGCGGGAGCCCCAGGCCCCCCGGAGTAAGCGGGGGGGGAACATTGGGGTGGGGGGGGGGGGGGCCCCGGCCCCCCCCCCCCCCACGCCCGGCGGACCGTCGGGTGACGGGCCGTCCGGAGCACCGCGCGGGGCGCCGGACGGACGACCGGACGGGCCGTCGTCCTCCGGCTCGACCCCGAGGTCGCGGAAGACCGAGGCCAGGAAGCCCGGCTGGGGGGCCGTGACAGCGCCGTCGGACTGGCCGTCTGCTGAGTACTGCATCGGTGGTCGTTCCCCCATGCTCGTCCGGCGGCTGCCCGGGGGCGGTCGGCAGCCCGACGGCCACCCCGAGGCCCGCCCCCTTCCGGACATTGTCCACCGAACGGGCGCACCGGTCAGCCAAGCCTCTCAGTTGGTCCGGGTGTTGGTCAGGTGCAACCCGATGTAGCCGACATAGATCCGGCCACTGCCCGAACAGTCGTCGAGGTAGTGCAGCCGGGGCGCGGTCCGGCCTCCGCCGATCCGCAGGTGGGCGCCCATGAAGGCGCGCCGGGAGGCGTCCACGCACTCGGGCACCGGGAGCATCCGCTCGCGTTTCCACTTGGCGTGGCTGTGCACCGTCCGGGACTCGCCGCGCACCGCCTTGCGGGGCGGGAAGCGGTGGCATCCTGCCGGAGTCCGCTCGCACCACTGCTTGAAGTCGCCGCCCGCCCGGCCGCGCACGGCCGCCTCGGCGTACTCCTGGAGCGCGGTGAGGCCGTCCCAGGTGAGCCGGGCCCAGCCGCCGCCGGCGCAGCGCAGTTCGTCGAGGGCGAGTGCGGCCTTCTGGTCGCCGGTGAAGGTGAGCAGCGGGAACTCGCCGAGCCGGGCCATCAGCTCGGTGAAGGTGAGCGGGACGCCGCCGCGGCCGCCGGGCGCTCCGGCGCGCCGCCGCCCGGTCCTGCGGACGGGCGCGATCGGCGCGGTGGCGGTGCCCGCGCCGCCCGGCGCGGCGCAGAGCCGGCCGATCGACACCCGCGGCTGGCCGGGCCCGGTCGCCCGGCCGGTGGCCGCTCCGGTCGGCAGGGCCTTGGGCTTCGGCCGCTCGCGGTGGTGTTCCCGGCGGCCCTCGTGCCGTCCCGGGTGCGCGGCCCGTTCCCGCTCCTCCCGCCCGTGGGCGGGCGCCGACGTGGCGGGCGCGGATCCGGGTGCCGGGGCGGGGCGGGGCACCCGCAGGGCGGGGACGCCCGCCAGCACCGGCGGCAGCGGCCGTTCGGCGGCGAGCCGGCGCGGCTCGCGGGACAGCAGGGCGGCCGCGCGCCGCGGGTCCTCCTCGATCCGGTTGCGCGCCAGCACCGGGTGGCGGCGGCCGTCCCAGCGCGAGGCCGGGTCGACCTCGGGCAGATAGGTGCGCACCGCTCCGCCGTAGACCGCGTGGTACTCGAGGGCGACGTTGAACCTGGTCCTGGCGTCCGGGTCGAGGACGTACAGGCCGGCCAGTCCGGGCAGCTGGTCGCAGAGCGGGCCGACGACGTCCGCGAGCCACTGGCCGGTGCCGAGGCCGGCCGGGACGCTGGCCACCACGGTGGGCATCCGGCGGTCCGGGTCGCAGAGTTCGTCGACGAGCCGGTCGACGCCGGCGGCGGTGAGCACCCGGGGCGCCGCCGGTACCGCGGCCGGTCCGTCGGAGGCGTCCAGCAGCGGCAGCAGGGCGCGGACCACCTCGGGCACCGGCACCCGTCCGGGCGTGCGCACGCCGCTGCCGGCGGGTTGGGTCGCGGCCTCCAGCCGGAGCCAGGTCGGGCCGGTCGGGCCGGTCGCCACGGTCAGGGTGAGCCGGTCGGTGCCGTGCGGGGCGGGGGTGCGCACCCGGCGGCGGTCGTAGCGGCCGCCGGGCGGCGGGCCGTCGAGCGGTCCGCCGTCACGGTCCAGCAGGACGCGCTCGCCGAGCCGGAAGCGTTCGGCGAGCGGCGCGCCCGGGCCGGGGGCGGCGGGTTCGGGGGGCGGGGGTTCCTCGCGCCATTCCTGTTTCAGCCAGGCGGCGAGGCACTGGTCGGCCAGGGCGAGGGCGTCGGCGTGCGGGAGGGTGGTGGTGACGGTCATCCGGTAGGGCGTCGTGGGGCCGCCGGGTCCGGCGGGGCCGGCCTGGGCGGGCAGCGACGACGAGGAGCGTTCCGCGGTCATGCACATACCTCCGGGTTCGGTGGTGGGGTCCCGTGTCCTCCATCGGTGCGTCATTGGTCCGGTTCGCCGGACCTGTGCCCAGGAAACGCCATGGCCCGGAGCGGAAGTTCCAACTCCGGGCCACGTCACTACATTCGGGTGAATCTGCTCAAGCCGTCCGTCGCGGACGACGAGGATCTGCTGGGCCGTCCGGACCGCCGACCGGGTGCGCGACCGGTTCAGTCGACGCGGTGCCCGGCGCCGCTGCGGCTCCGCCCGGGGACCGGCACGGACACCGCGAGCGGGTGGCCGGGGAGCGCCTCGTAGCGGGCGACCAGGACCACCGGGACGCTCCCGCGGTTGTCGCCGACGTGGATGTGCGCCGGCCCGGCGTGCTCCACCAGGCAGTCGCCGGCCCGGCTGACCTCCACCCGGCCGTCGCGCAGGGTCCGGGTGAGCTCGCCGGCGAGCACCACGACGTCCACCCGGCCCGGGTGGTAGTGCCAGCCGGTGCTGTCCCCCGGTCCCAGGGTGATGGTCCGGACGACGGGCATCGCGGTGTCGGCTCCCTGGCTGGCCTGATCGGCGGAATCCGACCAGGCTAGGCAGCGCGTCGCGGCCCCGGGACCGGGCGGCCGGAAACCGGCCGAAAAGCTGTCCGGAACCGGCGCCGCCCCGCGGCCGCCCCCGACCGCCGGGCCGACCGGCGCCCGCTCAGACCGGGACCTCGACGTAGGTGCGGCCCGCCGCCACCGCGGCCGCCGTCCCGCCGGTCGCCTCGGCCAGCCAGGTGTGGAAGGCCGCGACCTCCGGCTCCGGCACCCCGACCTCGATCCGCACCCCGGCCTCCCCGTAGGCCAGGTCGCTCACGGTGAACCCGGCCGCCCGCAGGTCGTTCTCCACCCGTCCGGCCCGGGTGTGGTCCGCCGTCACCGCGAGCAGCGCGACCGGCCGCCGCTCCAGCAGCCCGACCTCGTCCAGCGCCTCCGACACCGCGCTCCCGTACGCCCGCACCAGGCCGCCCGCACCGAGCTTGATCCCGCCGAAGTACCGGGTCACCACCGCCACCGTGTCGGTGACGCCGCGCCGGCGCAGCACCTCCAGCATCGGCACGCCCGCCGTCCCGCCGGGCTCGCCGTCGTCGCTGGAGCGCTCACGGCGCTGCTCGTCGCCGACCACGAAGGCGGTGCAGTTGTGCCGGGCGTCCCAGTACCGCTTGCGGATCCCCGCGATGAACGCCTGGGCCTCCTCCTCGTCGACGACCCGGGCGAGGTGGCAGATGAACCGGGACTTCTTGATCTCCAGCTCGTGCGTGCCCGCGCCCCGGATGGTCAGGTACGGCCTGGGGGTCGGCTCCGGTGTGGCGGACATGGCGCGGCGGTTCTCCCGGACGGCGACGAGGGGCGGACGGCGCGGCCCGCGCCGGGCGACAGCTCGCCCGGGGACCGCTCCGCCAGCCTAACCCCCGCCCGGCGTCCGGCCGGTCGCTCAGCGGCGGCCGGCGAGCGCCTCCAGCCGGGCGCGGTCCAGCCCGGTCGCCTCGCCGACCTCGGCCGGGTCGACCGCCCCGCAGTCCAGCCCGCGCAGCAGGTACCCGCTGAGCGCCCGGGCGGTCGCCGGCTCGTCCATGACGTCCCCGCCGGCCTTGCCCAGGTACGCGGAGAGCCGCGCGGCGGCCGGGGCGAGGCCCTCCCGGTAGAAGGAGTAGACGGCGGCGTACCGGGTCGGCAGGTGCGCCGGGTGCATGTCCCAGCCCTGGTGGTAGGCGCGGGCGAGCGAGCGGCGGACCAGGTCGTGGTGGAGCCTCCAGGCGGCGTGCACCTGGGCGGTGGTCCCGGCCGGGACCACGTTGGTGGAGCCGTCGGAGAGCCGGACCCCGGTCCCGGCGGCGGCCACCTGCATCACCGCCTTGGCGTGGTCGGCGACCGGGTGGTCCATGCTCTGGTGGGCCGGGGCGACCCCGCACGCGGCGCTGTAGTCGAAGGTGCCGTAGTGCAGGCCGGTGGCCCGCCCCTCCGCGGCCTCGATCATCCGGGCGACGGTGGCCCGACCGTCGGGGCCCAGGATCGCCTGGGTGGTCTCGATCTGGATCTCGAAGCCGAGCCGTCCGGCCGGCAGCCCGGCGGCGCGCTCGAAGTCCTCCAGCAGCCGGACCAGTGCGGTGACCTGCTCGGCGTAGGTCACCTTGGGCAGGGTGAGCACCAGCCCGTCAGGCAGTCCGCCGAGGGCCAGCAGGGTGCCGAGGAAGAGCTCCAGGGTGCGGATGCCCCGGTCCCGGACGGCCGCCTCCAGGCACTTGGTCCGAATGCCGATGTACGGCGGGGCGCTGCCCCCGGCGACCGCGGCGGCCACCAGCTCGGCGGCCCGGACGGCGGCGGCGTCCTCCTCGGTGTCGGGCCGCAGGCCGTAGCCGTCCTCGAAGTCGATCCGCAGGTCCTCGACCGGCTCGCGCTCCAGCTTGGCCCGCACCCGGCGGTGCACCTCGGCGAGCAGCGCGTCGTCCGGCACACCGAGCGCGCGGGCCAGCTCGGCGGGGGTCCCGGCGTGGGTGTCGAGCGTCTCCAGGGCCTGCCGGCCCCAGGTCCGGACGGTGTCGGCGGCGAAGGCGTCGGCCGGCACGTAGACGGTGTGGACCGGCTGTCGGCCGCCCGGATCGCCCGGGTAGCGGCGGGCCAGGTCGGCGTCGACGGGCGCCAGCAGCGCGTCCACGGCGGCCCGGGCGGCGGCGGAGAACCCCGCTCCGCCCGTCGGCCCGGTCCCGCCCGTCTCGACCCGCGACATCCGCCACTCCTCACGCAAGCATGCGCGGGGCCCGCGCCCGGCCAGCGCTTCAACAGTTTGTTGATGCGAAGGTAGACGGGCCGCGACCTGGCGTCAATGGCGCGCGGACGGCGTCAGTCCCGCCCGGAGGCGGCGTAGCGGCCGCGCAGCTCCGGCAGGAGCGCCTCGATGTCCTTCGGGTGGACCGACCCGTCGGAACGGCTGCCGGTCACCCCGTACTTCTCAGTCAGCCAGGCGGCCAGCCGCTGCGGGTCCGGCTCGTGCTCGAAGGTCTCGATGTAGCTCACCAGCGCCTCGAACACCTCCTCCGGGTCCAGCCGGTACGAGCCGGGACGCGGCGCGGGGCCGAACGGACGCTGCGGGCGCTCCCCGGCCTCCGGCACCTCCCGCGCGGGCTCGGCCTCGGCGTACTCCGGCTCTGCGAACGCGGGCTCAGCGAACCCGGCCTCTGCCGGGAAGCCCGGCTCGCCCGGGTACTCGGCGTACGCCTCGGCGTCGGCGCCGTGATCGGCCGCGGCCTGCTCCGGCCCGCCGTCCGGCTCCTCCCCTGGCTCGGTCGGACGCGGTGCCTTGAACCACGGCGAGACCTGGCCGGGCACCCGTCCTCCCGGCGCCCCGTCGCTCGGGTGACCGGTGGTCCGCACGGCCCGCGCGGTCCACACGTTCAGCTCCTCCTCCGACTGCGGCGGGACCTGCGGCTCCTCGCCCGCCGGCTCCTGCGCGTCCCGCAGCCGCACGGCGGCCAGCTTGGCGAGCACCTCCGCCGGCGCCGGCTCGGCCTGGACCTGCGACGGCTGGGTCTGCTGGGTCTGCTGGGGTTGCGGACCGATCGGAGCCGGCGCCTGGGCACCACCCTGTGGACGCGCCGACGCCTTCGCCGGCCCCGCGGTCCCGCCGTCCCCGGCCTGCGCCACCTGTCCCGCCGGCACGAGGGCCGCCGCCGCACGGCTCTCCGCCAGGGCCCGGGCCTCCTGGGCGGCCAGCACCTCCGCGCGGGCCGCGGCCTCGGCCTCCCGGGCCGCCTTCGCCTCGCGCACCGCCTCGGACTCCTCGTCCATCCGGTCGAACACCGCCGGGTCCAGCGGTACCCCGTACTTGGCCAGCTTGAGCGGCAGCAGCGCCTGGATCGGCGCCGAACGGCGCCACCCGCGCCCGTACCGGAACCGCAGCTGGGCCCGGTAGACGAGCCGGTTCTGCTCCAGCCGCACGACCTCGTCGTACGAGCGCAGCTCCCACAGCTTCATCCGGCGCCAGAGCCGGAACGTCGGCACCGGGGACAGTACCCAGCGCATCAGCCGGACCGACTCCATGTGCCGGTCCGCCGTGATCGCCGCGATCCGGCCCACCGCGTGCCGCGAGGCCTCGACCACCACGACGAACAGCAGCGGGATGACCGCGTGCATGCCCATCCCGAGCGGATCGCCCCAGGAGGCCGCCGCGTTGAAGGCGATCGTCGCCACGGTCAGCAGCCACGCCGTCTGCCGCAGCAGCGGGAAGGGGATGCGCAACCAGGTCAGCACCAGGTCCAGCGCCAGCAGCACCACGATGCCGGCGTCCACGCCGATCGGGAAGGCGTAGGAGAAGGCCCCGAAGCCCTTCTCCTCTGCCAGCTCCTTGACCGCGTTGTACGAGCCGGCGAAGCCGATACCCGAGATGACACAGGCCCCGGCGGCAACCATGCCGAGCAGGCCCCGATGGGCCTTGGTGAGCGATGGGCGTGCCATAACGTCTATCAACCCCTGGATGTCGGCTGCGGCCGTACGCTGCCACGGCTGCCGGTTCCCGCGTGTCGGGGCGCCGGACGGCTGAGGCACCTCCGGGCTCGGCCCACCGGAGTTTACTCGTACACCTGTCCCAGCGTTCTCGCAGCCCGGGCCGTCACAGCCCCCTGAACGGGCGCCCGGTCAGGCCGCCCGCCCCGCCGTGCCGTTCAGGTACGCGAGCACGGCCATCACCCGGCGGTTCGCGTCCTCCGCGGGGGCCAGCTCCAGCTTGGTGAAGATGTTGGCGATGTGCTTGGCGACCGCCCCGTCGCTCACCGTCAGCCGGGCGGCGATCGCCGAGTTCGAGCAGCCCTCCGCCATCAGCTCCAGCACCTCCCGCTCCCGGGGCGACAGGCGCTGCAGCGGGCCGGGACGGCGGGAGGTGGTCTGCATCAGCTTGGCGATGACGTCCGGATCCATCGCGGTACCGCCGGTCGCCACCCGGCGGACCGCGTCGATGAACTGGTCGGCGGCGAAGACCCGGTCCTTCAGCAGGTAGCCGATCCCGCCCGTGCCGTCGGCCAGCAACTCCCGTGCGTAGAGCTGCTGGACGTGCTGCGACAGCACCAGTACCGGCAGCCCGGGGATCTCCCGCCGGGCCTTGAGCGCCGCCTGGAGGCCCTCGTCGGTGAGCGTCGGCGGCAGCCGGACGTCGACCACGGCGACGTCCGGGCGGTGCGTCAGCAGCGCGTCCAACAGCTCCGGTCCGGTCTCGACGGCGGCGGCGATCGTGAAGCCGTGCGCTTCCAGCAGCCGGATCAGACCTTCTCGAAGGAGGTAGAGGTCCTCGGCGAGGACAACTCGCACGGCAGCTCCAGGGTGATGGTGGTCGGACCGCCCGACGTACTGTCGATGGCGAGGACACCGTCGAAGGTACCCAATCGCCGTTCGATCCCACGCAGCCCGGTCCCCCGGGTGGGATCCGCCACGCCGACCCCGTCGTCCGTCACCGTGACCCGCAGCCGACCGGCCCGGTAGAGGATGTCCACCCAGACCTGCTCGGCACCCGAGTGCTTGGCCGCGTTCGCCAGCAGCTCGCAGATGCTGAAGTAGGCCGTGGCCTCCACCGGCGCCGGCGGCCGGTCGGGCAGGCTCACACACACCTCGGTCGGCAGCGCGCAGTCCAGCGCCAGCGCCCGCACCGCGTCGCCCAGCCCGCGCTCGGCCAGCACCGGCGGGTGGATGCCGCGGACCAGGTCGCGCAGCTCCTGGAGCGCCCGCGCGGAGGACTGCCTGGCCTCCGAGAGCAGCTCCCGCGCCGCCCCCGGATCGGTCTCCATCAGGTGCTCGATCGTGCCCAGCGTCATCCCGATCGCGACCAGCCGCGCCTGCGCGCCGTCGTGCAGGTCCCGCTCGATCCGCCGCAGCTCGGCCGCCTGGCTTCCGACCGCGTCGGCACGGGTCTCGGTCAGCTCCGCCACCCGCCGGGTCAGCTGGGCGTGCGTGGCCCGGCCGTCCTGGTCCAGCACCCGCCGCGCCACCTCCGCGTACAGCCGCACCGCGTACGGCGCCAGCAGCACGCCGAGCACGATCAGCCCGATCCCCAGCAGGGTCGAGAACAGCATCGTGGCGGCGCCCGTGGAGGTCGGGCCGTACGACTCGTAGCCGCGCACCCCCATCACCAGGTACACCACCCCGCCCGCCAGCAGCCCCGCCACCATCGCGCCGAGCGCGACCACCAGCGGCGGGCTGACCACCAGCCAGAGGATCTCGGACCGGGTCGCCCGGTCCCGCAGCGACCAGTGCAGCAACTGCGCCAGCCGGGCCACGCCGTGGGACCGGTGGTACGAGTAGCCCGTCCACCAGTGGCCGCGCGCGTCCGCCTCCAGCGCCGGCCGCGGGCTGTACGAGACCGGCAGGCGGAGCCCGTACCAACTGTCCAGCCGCGCCCGCGTCCGACGTGCTCCCGGGCGCACGAACAGCCCGGCCAGGGTCAGGCCCGCGATCACGGCGGCGACCAGTGCGAACAACGCCGCCGGGTAGTACGCGTCGAGCATCCAGGCGACGGTGGCGCCCGCGAACACCGCGCCGAAGGCCGGCACCGCCACGGTCGGGACCACACCCAGCACCAGCAGCGCCAACCGCGCCAGTCCGAGGCCGCCCGCCGTGAGCGCCGCCTCGGTCCGGACGCGCACGGCGCCGCCCCCGCTGATCCGACTCTCTGCTGCCACGAGCACTCCTGTTGCCGATCCCGCTGTTGATGCCGGTGCCGCAGGCCGGCTCCGATCCTCCTGACCAAGTCTCCCCGCGGACCCGGACGGGTGCACTGGCCGTCCCACCCGACTTCGGGGTGGTGCTAGGTCCACCTCGCCCCTGATGCACTCCGTCCGGAGACGCAGAAATGCGAAAAGCCCCTGCCGGTATCCCCGGCAGGGGCTTTTCAGAAGAATTGTTCGGCGGCGTCCTACTCTCCCACAGGGTCCCCCCTGCAGTACCATCGGCGCTGTGAGGCTTAGCTTCCGGGTTCGGAATGTAACCGGGCG
>NZ_JBHVIV010000044.1:0-8464 GCF_042799475.1 Kitasatospora sp. NPDC057692
TCGGGGGCCCGGGCCCCGCCGCCGGCCCGGGCGGCCCCCCCCCCGGCCCCGCCCGGGCGCCGGGGGGGGGGGCCCCCCGGGGCCCCCCCGCCCACGGCCGCGGGCGTTCCGGAGCCGGGGCCGGGCGGCGGCGTTCCCGCTCGACACCTCGCTCGCCGCCCTGCGCGCTCCCGCCCGGGGCAATTCTGAGGGAAACATGCCAATCGTCGGTCGCGTTCGTGCCCGGCCGGTTAGTTTGCTCCTGGGGGATCGCCAACGCCGCTGGGAGGGGAACGATGTCCACGAGGGCTCTGTCCAAGGCCGTCCGCCGGGCGGCTGCGCTCACCGCCGTGGCCGCGCTCGGTCTGACCGGAGGGCTGGCCGAGGCCGCCCCCCTGGAGGACGGCGGGACCGTCGTCACGGTGGGAGCCGAGCAGCCGGTCGCGCTCATCGCCCCGGACGGCGGCACGGCGTACGTCGTGGTGCTGGACGCGGCCCGGGGGATCCGGGTCAAGGCGGTCGACACCCGGACCGGGGCGGTCGGCGGACAGGTCGGCCTGGGAACCGCCGAGGGCCGGCCCCGCTCGGCGCTCGCGGCGGACGGCACGCGCCTGTACGTCCTCAACGGCGCCGACCTCAGCGTGGTCGACACCGCCACGCTGACGGTCCTGTCCACCACCGCGGCGCCGGACCAGCCGCGCCCGGCCGGCTGGGTCGCGGGCGCGCCGAGCGGCATCGCCGTGAGCCCGGACGGTGCCACCGTCTACGTCGCCCAGGACGGCCCGTGGCAGTACAAGCGCCGGCGGGACGCCAGGCTGCTGGCGTTCTCCACCGCCGAACGGGCCTTCACCGCGTCCGTCCCGCTGGGCGCCTGGCTCACCGGGACCCCGGCGATCCGCCCCGGGACCGGGGACCTCTACCTCGGCACCAGTGCGGGCCTCCTGCACCTGGACGCCTCCGGCGGCGCACCGGTCGTCCTGCGCACCGTGCCCGACACCGTCGCGTCGACCGGCTACGACCTCGCGTTCACCCCCGACGGGCGGCGGCTGCTCGCCCTGGACGGCGGCCTGTCCGGCCGGGGCGACCTCGTCGACCCGGCCGCCGACGCGGTGGTGCGCAGGATCACCCTGACGGCGCCCGACACCGTCGTCGGCCTCCCGCGGTCCGCCTCCGACGGCAGCCGCTTCTACGCGGTCGAGGACGACCCCGACCAGCCGCTGCTGCACGCCTACGACACCACCACCGGCGAGGACGTCGCCGACGAGACCCTGCCGTCCCCGGAGCGGAAGGTGACCGGCCTCGCCGTCGGCCCCGACGGCGACGCCCTCTACCTCAGCGGGACCACGGGGGACACCGCCAGGCTGCACATCCTCCCGAACTGACTGCCGGGCACCCGGGACGGGAGGCGGCACGACGCGTCCGCGGCCGCTCCCGGGACCGCGCGCAGGAGGGCCGTGCGGTGGAGGACCGTCGCCGGGACCGCTGCGTCAGGATCCGGCGGGGTGTGCGGACCCGACCCCCGTGCGGGCCCGCACACCCGGTGGGTCCGGGGGAGCGACGCACTCCCCGGACCCCGTCCCGCCGCGAGGTCAGTCGACCGCGACGGTGTTCTGGGCGGCTCCGACGCGCCAGGCGCCGTCCTCCTTGACGAGGATGTAGAACGGGCGGCCCTCGGGCCGGTCGGTGATCCGGGTGCCGTCGTGGCGGACCGGCTGCTGGCGGACGTTCACCGCGGCGACGTCGGGCCGCAGGAACAGGACGCGCTCGACGTCGTAGACGGCGGTGGACTCGGCCGTCGCGCCGGGCAGCACCCGCCGGGTGAAGTCCGCGATCTCCTCGAAGCCCGACAGCCGCTTGCCGTGGCCGGTGGTCCACACCGGGTCCTCCTTGCGGAAGAGGCCCAGGAAGTCGTCCACCAGCTCGTTCTGCTGGGCGTGTTCGACCTCGGCGACGAGGCGGCGGATCGCGGCCACCTCGGCGTCGGTGTCCGGGCCGTCGAGGGCGCCGAACACCTCGACCGGGCGGTACGAGCCGGACACCAGCTCGGCCACCGGGCCCGGCCGCTCGGGCCGCCAGCCGAGGGCGGTGCGGGCGGCGGCACCGCTGACGCTCTGGTCGAGGGCGAGCGCGTCCGCGAACAGCGGGCCGAAGACGTCGGCGGCCTGCTCCACCGGCACCGCGTGCGGGGCGGCGAGCACGCCGGCCGCGCGGCCGGCGGCCCGGGCGAGGTCGCGGACCGGGACGGCCGACTCGCCGACGCCGTGCCAGACGGTGCCGGCCTCGGCGCGCTCGACGGCGGCCACGAACAGTTCGGCCAGGTCGTCCACGTGGACGACGGGCCAGCGCACGTCCTCCTCGCCGTAGTACTCGGGCACCTCCTGTCGGCGGGCCCGGTCGACGAGGATGGCGGGGATGCCGCCGCCGCGCCCGTACACGATGCCGGGGCGCACGACGACCGCGCGCACGCCCTCGGCGGCCTCGGCCAGCACCCGCTGCTCGATCTGCGGGCGGTAGCCGACGATGCCGATCGGACGGGTGGGCGCGTCCTCGCCGACCTCCTGGGCCTCGCCGGTGGCGCCGAGCACCCAGACGCCGCTGGTGTAGACGAACGGGCGGCCGGTGCCGCGCAGCGGGGTGGCCAGCGCCTCGACGGCGGCGGTGTCGACGTCCGCGTCGCCGCTCGGGGGAGCCAGGTGGATCACGGCCTCGATGTCCGGGGTCACGGCGCCGGCGAGGGAGGCCGGGTCGGCGGTGTCGCCGGCGAGCTGGGCGTGCCAGGCCCGGCCGGGCCTGGGCTCGGCGCCGCGGACGAGTGCGACGACCTGGTGGCCGGCGGCGGTGAGGTGCTCGGTGAGGACGGATCCGATGTAGCCGGTGGCGCCGGTGAGCAAGACCTTCATGACATACCCCCATGTCGAACATTTCGATATCGAAACTATAGCTCTCGATGATCGGCGATGTCAAACAGTTCCACGTCGAAATGTTAGACTCGCGGGCATGACGGAACAGCAGCCCCAGCACGACGGCGTCGACCGCATCACCGCGCAGTGGCGCGCGGTCCGCCCCGACCTGGACGCCTCTCCCATGGCCGTGATCGGCCGCCTCTCCAGGGCCTCCCGCCTGCTGGAGCGCGGGATCAAGGAGAACCTGGCCGTCCAGGGCGTCGAACCGTGGGAGTTCGACGTCCTGGCCACCCTGCTGCGCTCCGGCCCGCCGCACGTCCTCACCGCCGGCGAGCTCAGCTCGGCCGCCATGGTCAGCTCCGCGGCGCTCACCAACCGCATCGACCACCTGGTGGAGAAGGGCCTGGTCGACCGCGCCGTCGACCCCGCCCACCGCCGCCGCGTGCTGATCTCCCTGACCGACAGCGGCAAGGAGCTCACCAACCGCCTGGTCGAACACCACCTCTCCGGGGAGGAGCGCCAGCTCGCCGGGCTCACCGCCGCCGAGCGCGACCAGCTCGCCGGCCTGCTGCGCCGCGTGCTGCTCACCCTCGGCGATTCCGCCGGGGAGCCCGAGGGGCGGTAGCGGCGGCAGGGGAGGCCCGACCCGGCGTGAGGTCGTCCACGGGTGATTCGAAAAACGCGCGCCAGGTCGGAAGTTACTGCTGAGGGTCAGTCAACTCAACGGAATCCGACGGTTGTTGCAGCCTGCAAAACATGTCGGGCCGGACCTTGACCGCGATGAACGCGGAACGGTTCAGTGTGCGCCAACATCCTCCCCCACGGCGCCTGTCGGCCGACCCGGCCCCCACCGGGTCCGTCCGGCGTGCGCGCGATGTACGAAAGGGAAGCCCGTGCTCAGAACCCGCATGAAGGCGCTGCTGGCCGGCCTGATGGCGGCCGGTTCGCTGGCCGCCGCGGTGCTCGTGCCCGCCACCGCCTCCGCCGCCACCCCCACCCCGGCGGACGAATGCGCGATAGCGCCCGGCTGGTCGCAGGGCGCCAACTACCAGGCCCGCGACATCGTCCGGTACGCAGACGGACAGGTCTATGTCGCCCAGCGCGACAATCCCGGCTACAACCCCACGGTGAGCACGTACTACTGGGCCCCGTACACCTGCGGAACCGGCGGCAACCCGTACCCGAACAGCTTCGTGGTGAGCGAGGCCCAGTTCGACCGGATGTTCCCGAACCGGAATCCCGCCTACACCTACCAGGGCCTGGTGGACGCGATGAAGGCCTTCCCCGCCTTCGCGCACACCGGTGACGCCACGATGCGCAAGCAGGAGGCCGCGGCCTTCCTCGCGAACATCAGCCACGAGACCGCCGGGCTGTACTACATCAAGGAGGTCAACGAGGCGAACTACCCGCACTACTGCGACGCCGACCAGCCCTACGGCTGCCCGGCCGGCCAGGCGGCGTACTACGGGCGCGGCCCCATCCAGCTGAGCTGGAACTACAACTACAAGCGGGTGGGCGACTTCCTCGGCATCGACCTGCTGAACAACCCCTGGCTGGTGGAGAACGATCCGGCCGTCGCCATGATGACCGCCCTGTGGTACTGGAACACCCAGAACGGGCCGGGCCCGATCACCGGGCACGACGCCATGGTCAGCGGCGCCGGCTTCGGGCAGTCGATCCGCTCGATCAACGGCGCACTGGAGTGCGACGGCAGGAACCCGCGGCAGGTCGAGAGCCGCGTCACCCGGTACAAGGCGTTCACACAGCTGCTCGGCGCGCCGACCGGTTCCGGCGTCTCCTGCTGATCCTCCGCGGAACACCGAGGTCGCGGACCGGGCGCTCCCGCCCGGCCCGCGACCGCGTCGGCCGTCTCGCAGGTGGCCGGTCGTGTGCGGGCCCTCCGTCGCTCATCCCGCCCCGGCACACGCCGTCGCCTCCGCCAGGTAGCGGGCCACCGGACCGAGGGTCAGCATTCCGCAGGCGGCGCCCGCGTGTTCCGCGCGGGCCTCGCGGAGGGCGGCCGCGGCGCGCGCGGCGATTCCGCGCTCGCCGAGGCGCACGGCGGCGCGGGCGGTCAGGCACCACATGGCCTCCTGCAGGTGGTCGTGCGCGGGCTCGGGTGACGCGACGAGGGCGGTGCGGGCCTCCTCGACCCGGTCCTGGGCGAGGAGCACCAGGGGCAGTGCCCAGGGCCGGTACGGGCCCCAGTCGAGGCGCGGGTCGGCGGGCGCGGGCCGGTCGTGGAGGAGGCGCAGCCCCAGGAGGGCGAGCGGGAACAGGCCGCGGTGCAGCCCCGGCATCCCGGCCGTCCGCAGGGCGTCCTCGGAGGCCCGGTACTGCTCCGCGGCCGCGGCGGCGCTCGGCCCGCCGGGCCGCGTGCTGTGCTCGGCCGCGACGCGGGCCCGCAGCCACCCGGTCAGGACGGGGACCAGGGGCGCTTCCGTGGTGGCGGCGAGCCGTTCGGCGGCCCCGGCGTGCGAGGCCGCGGCATCGAGGTCGCCGAGGGCCGAGGCGCACTGCAGGCGCACGAGGTGGCCGAGTACGGCGAAGTTCGGCAGGCCGTGGCGGGTGGCCAGGTCGAGGATCTCGGCGCCGATCGCATCGCGCGCCGGTGCGAGCCCGGGCCGGGCGAAGGTCTGCAGGAACACTCCGTTGAGGGCGAACGCCAGCAGCGCGGGATCGGCCAGGTCGCGTGCCAGTTCCTCGGCCCCGCGCGCGGCCCGCCGCGCGCGCTCCAGGTCGGGCCCGGACAGGTCGGCGCTGCGGCTCTCGACGGCGATCGTGGCCAGCAGCCGGGCGCGCAGCTCGGCGGGGCCGTCGGGACCGAGCGCGGCGAGCGTGCGTTCGGCGGCCTCGACGACGGCGCGGGACTGCTCGGGGTCGTCGGCCCGGCTCCACAGGGCGGGCACGTCGTAGGCGCCGATGACGCGGGCGGTCAGCCGGGGGTCCCCGGTGCGCTCGGCCGCCCGGACGGCGGCCAGGCGCTCGCGCCGCGAGCGGACGAGGGCGTCGCCGCCCGCCAGGGCGAGGGTGCGGGCCAGGTCCACGGTGGTGCGCGGGCCCAGCCGGACACCGGGGCCGCTCCACACGAGGCCGGAGCCCTCCAGGGGCGCGGACCCGTTGAGGATGTCCGTCTCCAGGCGCTGCAGTCCGGTACCGGGGTCCAGCCCGAGGCGGCCCACGAGCATCGCCCGGGCGCGCCGCAGGGTGTCCAGCGCATCGGCCCGGCGGCCCGCGCGGTACAGCGCCCGGGCGAGCAGTCCCCAGGCGGGCTCGCGCCACGGATGCTCGGCGACGTGGGCGCCCAGTTCGGCGGCGAGGTCGGCCCCCTCCCCGCGGTCGAGGAGGATCCCGGCGCGCAGCTCCACCGCCTCCAGTCGCCGTTCCTCCAGCAGGGCCCGTTCGCGCCGCGCCCACGGGGAGGCGGGCACGTCGGCGTAGGCGGGGCCGCGCCAGGAGGCGAGGGCCGCGTCGAGACCGCCCACCGCACCGGGGTCGCGCCGGGCCAGGGCCAGGGCGTCCTGGAACCGGTGGACGTCCACGTCCTCGCGCGGCAGGCGCAGCGCGTAGCCGGGTCCCTCGGTCACCAGGACGCGTGGCGGCGTGCGCGGCGGCCGGTCGGGTTCGAGGGCGCGGCGCAGCGCGGCGACGAAGGTGCGCAGGGCGCCCACGGCGCGGGCCGGCGGGTCGGTCCACAGGTCGTCGACGAGGGTGTCGGTGGTGACCATCCGCCCTTCGGCGGCGACGAGCCGGGCGAGCACCTCACGGTGCCGCGGCCCGCCCAGGTCGATCGGGCCGCCGTCGTCGCGCAGGGCCCGCACGGCACCGAGTACGTCGATTCGCATGCCCCCATCCTCCGCGCCGGGACCGGCTGCGCCCAATCGCACTGATCGGTTGCTGATCGCCGTCGCCCAGGCTGGTCCGGCAAGTCCCCGACCCGAGAGGAAGACCCTCATGACGCCCGCCATCCCCGGCTTCGACCACGTCCGCCTGCCCGGTGCGGACGGTGTGGAGCTGGCCGCCGCCGTCGGCGGCGCCGGCAGCCCGGTCGTGCTGCTGCACGGCTTCCCGCAGACCCACCTGATGTGGCGGCACGTCGCCGCGCGGCTCGCCGAGGAGCACACGGTCGTCTGCCCCGACCTGCGGGGCTACGGCGCCAGCGACAAGCCGGCCGCCACCGGCCCCGAGGTGTACGCCAAGCGCGCCATGGCCGCCGACGTCGTGGCCCTGGCGGCGGCGCTCGGTCACGAGCGCTTCGCCCTCGTCGGGCACGACCGGGGCGCCCTGGTCGCCTTCCGGGCGGGGCTGGACCACCCCGAGAGCGTCACCCACCTGGGCATCCTCGACGTCGTGCCGACGCTCGACATGTGGGACGTCCTGCACGGCACCTCGGCGGCCGTCGGCTACCACCTCTACCTGATGGCACAGCCGCCGGGCCTGCCGGAGACGATGATCACGGCCAGCGCCGACGCGTTCTTCGGCTCCTTCCTCGACGCCTGGGCCGGCGACCCCGCCGCCGTGCCGCCGGAGGTGCGCGCCGAGTACCTGCGGGCGAGCGGCGCGGCCGTGACGTCGATCGTCGCGGACTACCGGGCCTCGGCGGGCATCGACGTCACGCACGACCGGGCGGACCTGGACGCCGGGTCGCAGCTCGCCATGCCCGTGACGGTCGTCCAGCAGGACTGGGGCGCACGGCTGGGCTACGACGCCGCCGCGGTGTGGCAGGCCTGGGCACCCGACCTGGACCACCGGCTGACCCGGGCCGGGCACTTCATGGCCGAGGAGGCACCCGACGAGATCACGGCGGCGATCCGGAGCCTGCTGGCCCGCTGAGGGCGTCCGTTCCGGGCCGCGCGGTACGCGCGTCCGCGCCCGTGCGGGTCCCCGCCCGGGTGCGGACGGAAAACCGCTGGCCCGGGTGCCCGGGTGGCGGGGATGATCGGTCGGTGCACCTGCCTTCCCTGCTGGCCGCCATCGAGCGCGGTGACGACATCACGGTCTTCGAGTTCCTCGACGAGGCGACGGGCGACGGACTCGCGGGTGACGACGGCCTCGCCCTGCTGGCCGCCGCCGCGTACGCCGGGCGCCACGAAGTCGTCGACCGCCTGGTTGTGCGGGGCGTCGACCCGACCCGCTCCTGGGCCGGCGGCGTCGACCCGGTCACCTGGGCCGCCGGGAACGGTTCCTACTGGGTCCTGGACGCCCTGCTGTCGCCCGATCGCGACCCGCTGCGGGCCGACAGTCCGCACCGCCGCGCGCTGCGGGTGGCGCGGGCGGCCCTGGAGGCCGGGACCGGCGACGGGTGCGCGCCGCCTCCGGCCCACCGGGCGGTCATCACCGACCTGGAGGCGAGGCTCGGCGTCCACCGCACGCCGGACGAGCTGATGGCCCGCGCCCTGGTCCATGCCGATCCCGAGCACGACGACTGGTTCGCATCGATGTTCCACATCGCCAGGCCGGAGAGCCAGGAGCGGTTCGACTGGGCTCGGGCGGTGGGGGGGGGGGGGCGGGGGGCCCGGGGCCACGACCACCCCCCCCAGCCGCAGGGACGGCAGATCAAAAAGCGCGTTGGTGCTCAAGAA
>NZ_JBHVIV010000044.1:8474-72800 GCF_042799475.1 Kitasatospora sp. NPDC057692
CTGCGTAACACCTGCGCTCGGGCGTTGGCGGTGGGAGCCGGGGACGCCGGCTCCCTCGACCACCGGCGCTTCGCTCTCGACGTGATCAACTGCCTGGGCTTCGGCCTCAACTCCGACAACGACGACGGCGACCCGCCGTTCGCGCGGGAGGCCGCGGACTTCCTCCGGCCCAGGCTGGACACCGAGCAGGACCCGTACGCGCTGCGCGCCGTCGTCGCGGCCTTCACCGGCTACTGCTCCCGCGAGGAGCTACCGGCCGTCCTGGCTCTGGCCGATCACCCCGACCCGGGTGTGCGCCACGGCGTCTCCCTGGCCGTCCCCACCCTCCTGGCCGACGGTGTCGACGCCCTCGGCATCCTCCTGAGCGTGGCCGACGACCCCGACCCCATCGTCCGGACCAACGCGCTCCACACGCTCACCCGCGTTCCCGCCGACACCCCCGCCCTGCGCGACGTCCTGCTCGCCAACCTCTCCGACACCCACTTCGAGGCCCGTCTCGAAGCCGCCATCGCGCTGGCCCTGCGGGGCGACGAACGCGGCACGCCGGTCCTCGACGAGATCCGCCGCGGCATCAGGAACCTCGGCAGCCGTGGCGCGGGCCGTCTCGACGACCTCCGCCACCAGCTCGGCGTCCGCGGTCGGACCGGACTGCCGTAGCCCGTGGGTGCTGACAGCCCGTGATCCATGCGGTATCCCTGTTCGTGCGGCATGGCTGCGTCGAGAGACCTGGGGGAGCGGTGCGGGGGCTGCGATTCACTGTCATGGGGCTGATCCTGTTCGTCGGCGGGGTCCTCTGGGGGTTCACACCGATCGGGTCCAGCGTGGGGGAGTGCGGGTCCGCGTTCGTCGCGGCCGGCGCGCAGACCGAACACCCCAGCCCGGACACCTACACGTACACCCCGGAGCCCGCGGAGTGCGCCACGGTTCGCGACGACCACCGGACGCCGGTCTTCCTGGTGATCATCGCGGGGCTGACCGTGCTCGGCGGCGGGCTGGTCGAGTTGCGGGCGGAACGGGATGCTCGGCGGACGGCGGAGGGGATCCCGGGGCCGGTGCCGATCACGAACCCGCTGCGCTGACCGGCACCCGCGCAACGCCTGCGCCTGCGCCTGTGTCGGCACCTGCGCCGACGCCGGCGCGGGACGGCGCTCGCGGCGGCCTGCGGGCGGCCCTCACTCCCGGCCGCGGGTGCCGTCGGCGTGGGCGAGCGCGCTGGGGGTCAGACGGCCGACGATCGCCGGGGCCTCCCGGACGAGGGCGTCCGTGGTCAGTGCCTCCACCATGAACAGCGCGAAGTCCACCCGACGCGTCAGATTGCTCGCCAGCACCGGGTCGCCCACGTGCCGGCTCCACACCGGCAGGCCCTGGCTCGCGCCCTCCTCCAGGTCGCTTCCGCGCACCACGGTCCACCGGGTGTCGCTGGCGAACACCCGCCGGCACGCCTCCACCTGGTCGTCGATCTCGACCGCGCGGACGAGCCTGCCCAGTGCGGTGGCGATCCGCAGGCCCAGGGTGAACATCCGCGAGTACCGGTCCTTGCCGTCGCGCGTGATGTGCCAGCCGCAGGAGAACACCAGGCGCGCGCCCGGCCGGGCGTGGTCGAGGACCGCCTGCGCCGTACCGGACGCGTACTGCCGCACGCCCCAGGGCACCAGCACCGTCAGCACCCCGTCGCACCCGGCGACCGCCCGCCGGATCACCTCCGGGTCGTTCGTCGCGCCGGGGACGACGGTGATCCGCCCCTCGAACGCGGCCAGCTTCGGCACGCTGCGCTCCCGGCAGACGCCGACCACCTCGTAGCCGCGTTCCAGCGCGTGCCCGACCATGTACTGCCCCAGCTTCCCCGAGGCCCCGATGACGCAGACCTTCTCCACCTGATCCCTGCTCATGGCGCAGCCCCTTCGCGGACATGGCGACCTTACGTCGTAAGGCACGTTAGCCTTACCTTGTAAGGCGGTCAATGGACGTGGAGGAGGGGCCGGATGCCCGAGGGAGGCAGGGGCCGGCGCGCGAAGCCGGACCGCGCGCCGCTGAGTCGTGAGCGCGTGATCCGGGCGGCGGTGGAGGTGGCGGACGAGAAGGGGGCCGCCGCGCTCACCATGCGGGCCGTCGCCCAGCCGCTGGGGGTCGAGGCGATGTCGCTCTACCACCATGTGGCGGGCCGCGAGGAGATCCTCGACGGCATGGTGGACGCGGTGTTCGGCGAGATCGAGCTCCCACGGCACGGCACCGACTGGAAGGACGCCATGCGCCGGCGCGCGGTCTCCGCGCGCGCCGCCCTCCTGCGCCACCCGTGGGCGATCGGCCTCATGGACTCCCGCGCCCAGCCCGGCCCGGCGACCCTGCGCCACCACGACGCCGTCCTCGGCGCGCTGCGCGCCGGCGGCTTCTCGGTGCGGATGACCGCGCACGCGGTCTCGCTGATCGACAGCTACCTGTACGGCTTCGTGCTCCAGGAGGTCGGCCTGCCGTTCAAGGGCGGGGCGGAGCAGGCCGACGTCGCGGGCGCCATCCTGAGCGGGATGCCCGCCGACGCCTACCCGCACCTCGCCGAGCTGGCCACCGAACACGTCCTCAAGGCGGGCTACGACTATGCCGACGAGTTCGCCTTCGGACTCGCCCTCGTCCTTGACGCCCTGCACCCGGACGAGGCCCACGGCGGGTAGCCGCCCCGCGGCTCCCGCCGGAGGGCGGCCCGCCCGGTGCGGCGCTGTGAACGCGCCGCACCGGGCGGGCCGTGGCGCGGTCGAGGCGGCGGCGGACGTCCGCGGTCCGGTCCCCGGGGCGCCGGGCTGCCGACGTCGCGGTGTCAGCCCTCGGCGCCCATGTCCACCCAGTTGGTGAAGTTGGCGATCGTGCCTTCCTTGACCGGGGCGTGGTGGTCGTCGGTCAGGACGCCGATGCGGTTGCCGTTGAGGACCAGGGAGGCGGCGTTGCCGTTCCCGGCCACGTCCACCCAGTTGGTGAAGTTGGCGATGGCGCCCTCCTTGACCGGGGCGTGGTGGTCGCTGGTGACGAGGCCGATGCGCTGGCCGTTCAGGACCAGCGAGCGGGCGTTGCCGTTCCCGGCGATGTCGACCCAGGAGGAGAGGTCGGTGACGGCGCCCTCCTTGACCCAGGCGTGCCCGTCGGTCGTGATGACGCCGATGCGGCTGCCGTTCAGGACCAGGGCGGTGGCGTTGCCGTCCGAGCCCATGTCGACCCACTGGGAGACGTCGGTGACGGCGCCCTCCTTGACCCAGGCGTGGTGCTCGCTGGTGAGGACGCCGATCCGGGTGCCGGACAGGGCCAGGGAGGTGGCGTTGCCGTTCACGGCCACGTCGAAGAATCCGGCGGAGAGGCCGCCCTCCTTGACCCAGGCGTGGTGGTCGGTGGTGATGACGCCGATGCGGTTGCCGTCCAGGACGATCGAGAGCGCGTTGCCGCCCTCGTCGTACCACCCGGCGTAGAGGCCGCCTTCCTTGACGTAGGCGTGGCCGTTCTTGGCGATGACGCCGATGCGGTTGCCGGACAGGGCGAGCGAGGTGGCGCCGTCGTACTGCTGGACCCAGCCGCGCGAGCCGACGGTGCCGTCCTTGACGAAGACGCGGCCGTCGGTGGTCAGAACGCCGATGCGGCTGCCGTCGACGGCGAGGTCGGCGATCGTTCCGGGCACCGGGGCCGCGGCGGTGGTGCGGGTGCTCCCCGCGGCCGCCGCCTGGCCGACGGCCGGTGCCGCGGTCGCCGCTGACGCCGTGATGGCCAGGACGGCCAGGACGCGGCGCCCGGTCTTGGTGGCACTACGCATGATCTTTCCCCTGTTCTGGAGGGAGGTGCTGGCGTGGGACGGCGTGGGACGTCTCCCGGGGGACCGGCCGGTGCGTCGAGGGCGCGGTGCGGCCCAGGGCGCAGGCGGGGGTCGGGGCGGCGGAACAGGGATCTGCCGCGCAGCGGAGCGACGGAACGATGAACACCGTGCGAGCATGCTCATGACACAAACGGGGGTGGATCGATCCCGCGGGATGCGCTCGGCGGGATGCAAAGTAACTATGCAAAGCATTCGCCGGATCTGCAAGACCGCTATTGCCCTCCGGCCAGTCCCCGCGCGCGTCCATGGCCTCGTCGAGAGCGGCCCGCCGCTACATCCCCACCGCGAGCTGACACGTGGAGCCGGACGGGGATTCAGCCCTCCTCGGCCGCACGTCGAACCGGCGGGCCCTCGGCCGACGGGTCGACCGCGATGATCCCCTCCCACACCTCCACGATCCCCTCCAACGCCCCCGGAGCCATGGCGGCGGCGAACAGTTCGTAGGCCGGCCGGTCGAACAACATCGTCGAGGTCCGGTCGCCCACGGCCGCGCGCAGCGCCTCCGCTCCCTCCCGGCCCCGCCCCTGGCCGGCCAGCGCCACCGCCCGGCACTCCGCCGTATAGAAGGCGCCGTCCGCCTCATCGGCGGATTCCCCGCCCTGTGTGACTGTCAGCACCGTCCGGTACAGGTAGTCCCTGACCTCGTCGTCCTGGCACGTGGCGGCCGTCAGCAGCAGCTCCCAGGCCCCGATCTGCTCCTCCTCGGCGACGATCGCCCACGCCTGCCGGGCCTCCTCGACCTGCCCCCGAACCATCAGCACCCGCCCCAGCAGCAGGTGCGCGTGCAGGCTCCGGGGGGCGCACCGCACCGCTTCCCGGAGCTGCGCCACCGTCGCCGCGCCGTAGCCCTGCGTCTGCACCAGCATGAGCCCCAGCCCGAGATGGGCATGGGCGCTGTCGGGATTGTGCACGAGGGCCCGGCGGAAAGCGGCGGCCGCCTCCTCCCGGCGGCCCAGCCCGACCAAGGCTTCGCCGAGGCTGGTGTGGATCGTGGCATTGCCGGGGTCGTCCTGGAGGAGCCGGTGGCAGAGGGCCTCGGTCTCCTCCAGCCTCCACCGTTTCGCCAGGGCGGGGCCGATGCTGTTGTGAGGGTCGGGGCCACCGTCGGGGGCGTAGTGGAGGGCCTGCCGGTAGGCGGCTTCGGCCTCCTCGGGCCGGCCCGTCGTGGACAGGACGTCGCCGAGAGCGGTGAGGACGCCGGCGATGCCGCCGTGGCCGAGCCTGTCCTTGTGCTGGAGCGCTCGCCGGTAGGCGGCCTCGGCTTCCTCCAGCCGCCCCGCGTCCTCCAGGATTCCGCCGAGGCAGAGGTGGGCGTGCGCGTCGGCAGGGTCGTGGTGGACGGCTCGCCGGAAGGCGGTTTCCGCCTCCGCGTCCCGCTCCAGCGCCAGCAGGACGAAGCCGAGGCCGGTGTGGGCCTCCGCGTCGTCGGGGTCGTGGTCGAGAGCTTGCAGGAACACGGCCTCGGCTTCTGCGAAGCGTTCCAGGTGTCCCAGGACGCGGCCGAGGGTGATGAAGCCGCCGCCGTCGGGCTGGTAGCGGCAGTCGAGGCGGAGGGCAGCGACGAGGACCTCGATGTCGGCCTCCGACAGGTCGTCGGAGTCGTCGGTGTCGAGATCCGCGACGGTGTCGGCCAGATCCTCGGCGGTGGCGCCGATGGCGGCGGCGGTGAGGCCGCCGTCGGGCGGGGCGAGCGCGGCGGCCCGTTGCAGGGCGGTGACGGCCTGGAGAAGGGTGGTTCCGAGGAACTCGTGGGCGCCGGCGCGCAGGAGGTGGTGGTAGGTGTGGGCGGGGGGCCGGTCGGCCAGGACGGCGGGCGTGGACGCGGTGGGGCGGGTGAGGTGCTCCACGGCGCGGCGGGCGGCTTCCTGCCCGGGGTTCGCCGGGAAGTAGGGCCACAGGTGGAGCAGCTCGCGCAGGGCGCTCAGCAAGGCCCGTTCGGCCGGGGTGGCGGTGGGGTCGAAGAAGGCGGCGATGTCCTGCAGTTGTCGGTTGAAGGTGCCGTGGAGGACGGCGGCCGGGAGCAGGTGCAGGAGCAGGGCCTGGCCGGACGCCTGGTCGGTCCAGTAGGTGTGCCAGAGCAGGCTGAGGACGTCCTGGCGCCAGGCGTGGTCCTCCAGCTGGGCATCGACGGTGGTGTGACCGCGGGCGGCGGCCCGGGCCCGGAGGTGGTCGGCGGCGCGCCGGTTGGCGTCGCGCACACGGGCGCGTTCATCGGGGGAGAGCAGCAGGGTGCGCAGGGTGTCGCGGACGTCCTGGTGGAGGACGCGGGGGAGGCTGAGCAGGAAGTCGTGGCGGGCGGCCAGCTCGTCGATGCGGCTGGTGACATCGCGTTCGGGGATCTCGCACAGCGCCGCCAGGACGCCGGGATCGTCCCGGTCCCGCCCCGTCAGGGTGCCCGCGAAGACCTCCTCGTTCACGACGGGGCGCATGAGGGCGAGGGCGCACAGGTGCTGCCGGTCCGGCCGCAGGCCGGGGACGGTCCGGGTGTGGACCAGGTAGCGGCGGGCCAGTTCCCTGATGATCCCGGAGACGCTCCCGTCGCCCGTGAACGGAACCAGCACCTGGTCGAGTTCCATGCCCTGGCCGAGGGCGTCGGCGGTCAGGGAGACCGCGAGCGGGACACCCCGGGTGAACTCCGCGATCCGCTTCACCTGGCCCTCGTCGAGATCCGGTACGCGCGGGCGCTGACGCAGGTACGCGGCGACACTGCGGTCGTCGAACCGCGCGAGCGCCTCGTGGCGCAGGCGGCTGTGGTCGAGGTACCGCGCGAACGCGGTCGCGTGGCTGTCCCCGGCGGCCTGGGTGTCCTCCTCCAGCCGGATCCCCACGACCCAGAGCACCTGTCGACCGCAGGCCCTCATCACCTCGCGCAAGCCGTGCAGGGCGTCCCCCAGCAGCTCGCAGGTGTCCAGGAGGACCACCACGGGATGGCGCCTGCTGCTCACCTGCCGCATCCCCCGGGCGAACGCGTCCTGCATCGCCTGGACCTCGTCGACCAGCTCCTCGAACAGCCGGGAGTCCGCCGGGCCGTGCGCTGCCCGGCGTCCCGTGCCCCGGGCCGCGGCCGACCCGTTCACCCCCCGGGCGGGCGCGTCGACCGGCGGCTGGATCCCCAGCGCCGACAGCGTCCCCGCGGCGCCGGTCGCCCCGTCGCCGCCGACCAGCCCCAGCTCCCGGGCCCGCGCCGCCAGCGGGGGCATCCGCGCCACGCAGGCCCGAAACCGCTCGAACGCCCGCTCACCCCTGCGCCCGGTGGCCTGCTGCACCCGGACCTGGACGGCCCCGAGGACCCGCCACAGCGGCATCCCCTCCGCCGAGGGCGCACCCCCCGACCGCAACTGGCCCTGCTCCCAGTCCAGCGAGGCCACCCGCAGCCGCCTGCCGTTGGCCGCGTCCTCCGCGTCCTGCCCGCGGGCGATCTGCTCGTACCGCCGCAGCAGCGTGCTCTTGCCGATCCCGCCCAGGCCCCGCACCAGCAGGACGTGACCCTCGTCCGGCCCCTCATCGGGCCGCCCCAACCCGCGCAGGAGCAGCCGGAACCGCTCCTGCTCCTGCGCGCGGCCCACGAACACGTCCATCGAACCCCCCTTGTCGGAACGTCACCCCGGACGCCCCGGCCGTCCCGTACCCCCGAGTCCCCGTGCCGCAGCATCCACGATCCGCGGGCCCGCTGTCACGGCCTACCCGCTCGCTCGTGCCGTTCCCTACGGGCAGCGGCGAGGTTCGGGCACGGATGAGGTGGGCAGAGCTTCTGGCATGACGACACCCCAGACCAGGCGCCGCCGTCGCCGCCCGTCGGCGCCCACCGTTCCCGCCCGCGCTGCGGCCTCGCCGGCCCCGGTGAGGCCGCGCTCGACCGCCGGATGCTGCCGGACCTGGTCCAGCGAGCACCGGATCTCCGGCGGCGCGATCGTGCGCACCACCTGGCACGAGCCGGCCTGCCGGGCCTGGCCCGTGCGGTGAACACCCGCCTCGCGGGCGCAGGTCCGGCACGGACGGCGCATCGGGCATGTCAGTGGTGGCTGCGATCCTGTGCCGCATGGACGACAAGACCTTCTGGGCGCTCATGGACGAGTTGAGCCGCCGCGCCGGTGGCCGGCCCGAACGGCTGGAGTGGCTGCGCGGGAGGCTGCGGCGCGGGCCGGCCGCGGAGGCGGTGGAGTTCCAGGCGCGGCTGGAGGTCGCGTGCGCGCCGGTTGCCACGGGAGCGCTGTGGCGGGCGGTGCGCCGGATCGAGGGCGGCTTGTGCTCCGACGACGGGTTCGACTACTTCGCGCTCTGGCTGGTGGCCCAGGGGCAGGGTACGTACCAGGCGGTGCTCGCCGATCCGGACGCCCTCGCCGACGTCGCCGAGGTACGGGCCCTGGTGGGGCGGGACCTGCGGGAGTGGCGTGACGACGAGTGGCCGGAATGGGAGGAGCTCGACTACGCGGCCCAGGAGGTGTTCGGCGAGCTGACGGGACAGGAGGACGGCTGCGAGGAGGCGTTCTACGAGGCCCTGGACGCCGTTCAGGAGGCGTGGGCGAAGCCGGACGAGGAGATCGTCACCGAGGAGGCGGCGGTGACGACCGGGACACCCCGGCTCGACGCTCTCTTCCCGGTGGCCGCCGGCTCCTGATCGGTGGGCGGTGGGCGCGCGGCGCGGGATTCGGCTCCGCCGTCCGGGCCCGCCGGGAGGCAGGCCGGCAGCTGGCGGAGGTGCGGGTGCTTCAGACGGTCGCGTGAACCGGGCCGGCAGGGGTGCCCCGGCCCTGGACGCCCCGCGAACAGCCCAAGCCACCCGACGAACCGGACGGAACGGGGTCAAGCTGCTCTCAGAGCACCGTTCCGCTCGCACTCCGCAGCATTCGCACCGGGAGGCATCATGGCCCGATCGTCACGCTTCATTCTGCGCAACATGCAGGGCAGGACCCGTCACAACCACAACTTCGACGCCATCTCACAGGAGTCCGCCGTTCTCGTCACGGCCGCGATGTGGCAGTTCTCCGGGGGAATCTTCGGGACCGACGGGCGGCCCGTCCTCGGACCGGAGGGTCAGGAACCCAACGTGTACGTGACCAACATCGGCCCCCACGGGAAGCCCGGGGGCGAGGCCGGGGGCGTCGAGTTCCTCCTGCACACCGAGTCGAGCGCACCGGTCGACGTCATGGTCACCGTCACGGCCTTCGAGCCCGTCGAGGACTTCCAGGTCATCGGCTGACCGGACCACCCGCCGCCGCACGCGCCTGCCCGGCGCTGGAGGTCACGGGGCGCGAGCGGCGCCGATCGGTCCGCAGCCGTTGCTCGGCGCCGCCGCACTGTCACAGGACGGTCCCCGCTCGGTGAACGGAACCCGTTCGCCGTTCCCAACTACGCCTCGCAGCGCCATTCTTGGGCTGGCGACCGGACGTCACGACCCGTCCGGACGAAGACGGAACGCCGGCCCCGGACCCGGGGACGGGACCGTCCGGGCGTGAGCGTAGGGGGACGGATGAGATCGGTCACGGTCATCGGCGCCGCCACGGTGCCGAACGAATCCCCGCCCGAGTGGATGTGGAGGGTGATCCGGGGCGGGCAGCACGTCGCCGACGCGCTCGGCATACCCATCCATCTGACCACCGGGGACCCGTACACCGCCTTCGGTGTGATCGCCATGCCGGTCCTGCTGGTGCTCATCCTCGTGGGCGTCCAGGCCGGGGACATCGCGCGCGCCGTCACCTCCCGGGACTTCTGGGACGACGCCGGCCGCCTGCTCGGCGTGGCGCAGCTGCTGCTCCTCGTGCTGGCCTACGCGTTCGGGGCGGGAGGGGAGTCCCGGTCGTTCGGCGCCGCCGTCGGGGACATCCTGTCCGGGCAACTGCCGGACCTGCTGCCGATGGCCGTCGCGACCCAGTGGTTGCTGCTCTCCGTGCTCTGGCTGGCGGTGGGCGCGTCCGCCGGAGTCCGCCGCTCGGATCTGACCGCCCCGTTCGACGCCGTCCGCGGCATGGCCCTGATCGCGGTCTTCGTCGTGGCGTTCACCGCCGCCTGGATGGCGCCGCCCAGCGGCGAGGGACCCGCCGGTCGGCTGCCCGCGGTGGTCGCGGTCGGCGCCGTCCTCCTCGTGTTCGGCTACCTCAGCGCCGTCAGCCGCGGACACGAGCTGCGGCCGCACATCGTGCGTCGGCGCCGCGAGATCCTGGAGCACAGTTTCCGCAGGCGCGGCGAGGCGCCGGGGCACGGCCCGGAGAACCGGCCCGAGGAGGCGTTGATCGCCGCGCTGCTCGCCCGGGGGCAGAACCGGCCCGTGCCGTCGGCGGGCAGCATCTGGCGACCCGCTCCGGCCCAGGTCCTGCGGTTGTGCCTGCTCTGGGCCGTGCTGCTCGGGGTGCCCGCCGCGGCCGTCACCTGGATCTTCAGCACCGGGCACTTCCCCCCGCCCGACCTCCGGGGCGTCCTGCGCGTCGAGCTGGCCGTGCTGTCCGTCATGGTGCTGATGATGGTGTTCTCGTTCCGGCGCAACCTCGACGGTCGGATCCGGGTGTCCCCGGCGGTGCCCCGGCTGATCGACCTCAGCCTGCTGCTCTCGGTCGGCTGGCTGGGCCTGTCCCGTGCCCGGAGCTCCCCGGTGACCCTCGGCCCGCTGCCGGCATGGGCGGTGGCGCTCGGGCCGCCGCTGCTGATCGCCTCGCTCGTGCTCCTCCTCGGCGTCCTCCCGCACCGCCGGGAGACCCCGCGGCTGGCCCTCGCCCTGACCGTGGCCGTGGTCGCCGGACCGTTCGTCCTGCCCCTGCGGTCGGTCCTCGACCACCTGCTGGGCGGGGTCGTGCACGTGCTCGGATAGACCCGCCCGACGCCGCACGCCCGGCACACGGCCCCCACGGGGAGCGCAAGGCCGCGACAGGCTGCCGCTGACGATGGACCGGTCAGCGACAGCCTGTCGGAGGTGGCCCTTGTCCACCGGTGTGCGCACCGTGATGACGTTCGCCGTGGGTCCCGAGGCGTCGGCCCGGTGGTGGGGGCGGTTCCTGGACGTCCCGGTGAAGCTCGATGCCGGCGACGCCGGGGCGGGCTACGCGGGGGTGGAGGCCGGCGGTGTCGAGGTCGGCTTCCACCCGGTGGACGATGGGCGCAATCCCCTGGGCGGCAGCCCGGTCGTGTACTGGGGCGTCGACGACGTGGGCCGGGTCCGGGACCGGCTGCTGGCCGCCGGATGCGAGCACCACCGCGGCCCGCCGGCCGTCGGGCCGGGCCGGCGGATCGCCCAGCTGCGCGACCCGTTCGGCACGGTCTTCGGCACCGAGGGTCCGTAGTCCGCCCCGCGCGAGAGGCGGATGGGCGTCAGCTCTCCCAGTCGACGGATGTCACCGCCCCGTGCCGGGTCGCTCCGACCGCGAGGATCTGGTCGCTGAGATCGGGTTCGACCACGTAGTCCAGGACGATCGGAGGCCGGTCGGACGGGTCGCTCAGCCACAGTCCGACCCCGTTCAGGCGCATGGCCGCGACGAACGCGTCCGCCCCGACCTCGTCACCTGCCGCCTCCCGGACGAGACGGCCGACCGTCTCGCCGCCCGCGAGCTCCTCGACGTGGAAGTCGATGAAGTAGCGGTCCTCGCGCAGGTACGCCCGCAAGGCCGCACGCGCCGCCGCGTCGAGGGCCGGCAGATCGGTGAGGCGTGCGGCGAGTTCGTCCAGCTCTCCGGCGTCCGGCTCGCTGGACGGTCCGGCCCACAGTAGGGCTTCGACCTCGCCGTCCCCCAGCTGCAGGGTGCTCCGCCAGACGACATCCGTGTCGCGGACCGTGCCGGTCTCCAGCCGCCCGAAGCGGGCATGCTCAATGGCCTTCATGCGGGACACTCGCCTTCCTGTCGTGCCGGACCGCCGTCGGAGCCGGGAACGCCCGCGCCGACGGCTCCATCAGGTGACGGTCGGCGAGCAGGACGGCGCTCGGACACTCGTCCCGGTCCACCGCGGCCGGAGTGATCCGGAGGGGGCATCGTAGCCGCCGGCCGGCTTCCTCCGCCGAGCGGACCTCCCGGGCGGCGCCCGGCGTTCCGGGATCCGGTGAACCGTCGTGGCTGTCCGAAGGCGGGGCGGGCCCACCGGAGCCCGCCCCGCCGCGTGGCCCCCGCCCTCGGTGCCCGCCCGCGGTCAGTGCGGCGGTGTCCAGCCGGGGCGGCAGCGCGCCAGGAAGCCGCCTTCGACCCGGTGGTCGAGTTCGGCGAACAGCGTCGAGAACCCCTCGCCGGACAGGAGGGCGTAATGGCCGACGTCGTAGGGGCGGTTGCCCACGTGGCCCATCCGGCTGCACGTCGCGCCGACCCAGGGCCACGCCTGCCACAGGGCGCGGAGGCTGTCGGCGAAGGCGTCGGAGAGCCAGCCCTCGGCCCGCAGGCACGCGCGCAGCACGTGGCGGGCGCGGTCCGGCGGCAGGTCGTGGTCGGCGAAGGTCTCGCCCGCGGCCTCGGAGAGCAGGCAGTACCACACGCGCTCTCCCGAGTGCTCCTCGTGGCCGCTCTCCCGCAGCTCGCGGTTGTTGAGGTCGCTGCGGTGGTTGGCGAGCCTGGAGCCGTAGTCGGCCAGCCGGCTCGCGTCCCGCAGGGCCCGCAGCGCGGGTTCGGTCACCTCGTGCGGCGGGCCGTGCAGCGCGACGGTCTGCAGGTACGCCCCGGCGCCGGAGGTGCGGCCCTCCTCGGCCGTCCGCAGCAGGAGCAGCAACTGGTCCCGGTCGTCCGGGTCGGGGGAGGCCATCAGCGCGGCCAGGTGCGCGAGCAGGACGTCGGGAACGGCGTCCGGGTGGCGCTCCGTCACGCGGGCGAGGGCGCCCTGGACGTCGACGGCTCCTGCGGACAGGTCGCGCAGGAGGTCGAACGGGAAGTCGGGGTGGGGGACGGTCCGGTACCGGGCCATGCCGTGCAGGAGCTGCGCCATCGAGGCCTGCCACTCCTCCAGGACCACCGGGTGGGCCCGGGTCCGGTAGGTGCGCACCAGATCCGCGTACTCCTCGCCGAGGGCCCGTACCAGCTCCCGGCCCGCGATGTCGGGCAGCGGAACGGGGTCGTCCGGACGGTACAGGCGGTCGGCCAGGTACCGGGCGGCCTCGGTGACCCTCCGGTGCTCCGCCCGCTCGTCCTGTTCGAGGACCGCGTCGAACACGCCGTAGTCCCCGACGCCCACCGCGTTGGTGTACCGGCCCAGCAGCGTGGCGCACTCCCGCCAGCGGGGCACCGGTGGATCGGCGTCGGCGTACCGGGGATCGACGACCGAGTGCGAGAGCAGCAGGTAGTTCTCCACCCCGCGCAGGCCCCCCGTCGTCGGCGCGAGGATCCCCGCCCCGGCGGCCCGGTCGAGCATCGCCGCGGCGAAGCGTTTCGCGTCCGACTCGCGTTCGCTGCGCGGAAGTTCGAGGTCCATCGGCATCCTCTCGTCCGGTCCGGTGTCAGCGGCCGTGGGTACGGGCCCGCGTCCGGTAGTGGGCCACCGCCTGTTCGAAGGCGCGACGGGTGAAGTCCGGCCACGGGAGCGGGCAGAACCAGAACTCGGCGTAGGCGGTCTGCCAGGGCATGAATCCGGACAGCCGCTGCTCGCCGCCCGTCCGGATCACCAGGTCCGGGTCCGGCTGGCCCGCGGTGTCCAGGTAGTCGGAGATGGCGGCGCCGCCGGACGGCCGGTCGACGACCATCCTGGCGACCGCGCGCGCGAGCTCGTCCCGGCCGCCGTAGGCGATGGCGAGGTTGACCGTCCGGGCGCGTGCCGCGGTGCGGCACCGCTCCTCCGCACGCCGCAGCCGGTGGTACAGGTGGGGCGGCAGCCGTTCCGGACGCCCGATGATCCGGATCCTCCACTGCCCCTCGGCCTCGATCCGCTCGGCGGTGTCGGTGATGACCCGCAGCAGCGGCTCCAGCTCGCGGGGATCACGGGTCAGGTTCTCGGTCGACAGCGGCCACAACGTGACGACCTCCAGACCCGGAAGCGCCTGCGCCCACGCCAGCAGGTCCAGTGCCCGGTCACCGCCGCGCTCGTAGCCCCGGACCGCCTCCACGCGCCGCGCGCGGGCCCACCGGCGATTGCCGTCCAGGATCACCGCCAGGTGCCGCAAGGGGGAACCCGGGCCCACGGACGGGTGGCCACCGTGCGCGCCGGGTGCCGGGGACACCGCGGCCTCTTGCGACTGATGCATGCCGTCACTCCCGTGGTCGGCCTGCGCCCGGCAGGCCACCGCACGGCGGTCCCAGCCCCGGGGACCACACCGTGTGGTTCTCCGGCCGACCGCCCCCAACAGCCTGCGGTGATCACTCCACCGGGATCAGAGCGCGCGCCTCGGCGCACGCGGCATCCGACCCGCGCACGGCTTCCCTGTTTGCTGTACACCGACAAGTGGGCGTGCTCCCGGCGCGATGGTTCACCGGTGAGGATCGGGGGCAGCGGGTCGCGCGGCCGCGGCCTTCCGCCGGTCGCCGGCCCGACGGGAGGTGAACGGCGTCACGGGGCGGGCTGCGCCGGGGCGTCCGGTGGCAGCGCCGCGGGCGGGTCCGCGTGGGACGGCAGGCGTGGCAGCGTCATCGGCAGGGCCCGCCGGAACCGGTGCGGTTCGGGCGGGCCCGGCGGGCGCGGTCACTGCAGTTCCCGCACCCCGGCGCTGTCGTGGACGAAGACGGTGCGGGTGTCGGCCGCCCGGTACTTCTCCTTCAGGGTGAAGGGGTCCGGCGTTCCCCCGGCCGGGCTGTCCGGCGCCTCGTAGTAGAGGACGTAGGTCTTCGCCGTCTCCGTCTCGCTCTCCAACTGCAGCCAGCCCGTGATGCCGGGCGCGGGGAACGTGCCGGTCGCGGTGACGGTCACGGCCGTGGCCGTCCGGGTGAGGGTGAAGTTCGCCGTGCCGATGTCCAGGCGCTTGAATCCGGTCGCCTTCCAGCGGCGGAGCAGCGCGACCCACTCCTCGGGCCAGGGTCCGCTGTGGTCGTCGGGAGGCATGCCGCCGCCGTCGACGCGCCCGATGACGTCGTCGATGTTGGCGACCACGGAGTCGTAGTCCCAGAGGTTGAGCGAGAACGCCATGTGTTCCCGGTCCGTGGCCCGGAACAGGGGCCTGATGTGGAGTTCGAACACTGGGGTGCGCATATCAGTCGTAGACCTCCATCGTGACGTCCTTCAGGGCGACCTCGCGGACCAGGCCGGCCGCTTCGTCGCCGGGGGGAGAGGGCTGGTACTGGAGCGTCAGGACGTACGTGTCCGTCGCCTCCGGTGACTGCGCCAGGACCGGTGTCACGTCGAAGCGGACGGTGTAGTGGGGCGGGTGGTGGGGGTGGGGCTCGGCGCCTTCGTGGCCGGCGTGCCGCTCGCCCCGGGCGGGGCCCGCGTGCGCCCGCCAGATGGAGGCGTAGCCGACGCCGTAGCGCCGCGCGAACTCCGCGTCGTCGGCGCGGAACGGCACGTCGGCCGGGTGGAGGTAGGCGTACAGCATGTAGCTGCCGGTCAGCGGGACCTTCAGCTCGTCGAGCCGGACGACCACCTTCCGGCCCTCCGGCGGCGGGGCCGCGAGGCCGAACTGCGCCCGGGAGGTCTCCCGCATCTGGGTGGCGAAGTCCGGGGCCGAGACCAGGCCGAGCGGTGCGGTGGCGAGCAGGCGGCGCTCGACCGGTGCGGGCGTCGGGACGGCGAAGGCGTTCTTCAGCTGCTCCGTGTACTCGTACTCGTAGCCCAGCGCCACGGTGTCGGCGAAGTCCGCGACCTTGTGCTTGTCCTGGGAGAGGAAGCCCCGCAGGTCCTCGCCGGGCGAGGTGAGCGGGGGTGAGCCGTTGCGCCGCCGCCATTCGGACCACAGCAGGTCGATGAAGGCGTGGAAGCTGTAGTAGATCGGGTCCTCGGCGGCCTTCGTCGGGTCTCCCATGGCACCGCCGATGAATCTGCTGTGCATGCGGTTGTGGGGGCCGACCTCCAGGCGCCCGACGTCGGCGTCCGGATGGGACGTCGGGAAGCCGCCGAACGCGCCCTGGTCGGTCTCCTGCGTCACGATCTCCAGGGTGTCGGGCGGGAGGTCCACGGGCTGCTCGTTGCGGCCGGCGGCGAGGCCGGGCTGGGCGAAGGCGGGCGGGAACTTCCCGACCGCCTGCGGGTGCAGCCAGTCCCAGTAGGGCAGCGTGACGTCGGCCGTCCGGGGCGGGTCGGACTCCTGGAGCAGCTTCTCGAAGTGGTACAGGTGCGAGCGGTGCCACGGCAGGAAGAGGTCGCTGCCGTGCTCGCAGGGGCCGACGAGCATGTCGTTGTGCAGGGCGGCCTGGAAGTCGTATCCGGTCGGGTCGTCCGGGTTCGCGGCCGAGCGCGCCCGCAGGATTCCGAGCGCGTGCACGTAGTCGTCCAGCTGGGCCGGGGTGAGCGAGTTGATGTCCCGGCGGCTCTTGGTCATGGTGACACCTCCACCTCGGAGAGTCGCATGCGAACCGCTTGATCACCACCGGTGTCACCCCGGTTGCTCCTGGTGGCCGTGGCGGGCCTCCGGTGCGGCCCGCGCGCCCGCACCGCGTCGTCGACCGGCCCCGCACCGACCCCGTCGTCGACCGGCCCCGTCGTCGACCGGCGCCGGCCGGGCTAGCCGGCGGCGGCCGTCCGGGCCAGGAGGGCGGCGAGTCGCCGGGGCATCGAGAGGAACGGCGAGTGGCTGCTCGGCAGCCGGTGCACGGAGTGCGCCCGGGTGGCGAGTTCGTGCTGCCGGGAGGGTGCGAGCGCGCGGTCGTGGTCGCAGACGATGTAGCTGGAGGGCACGGTGCGCCAGCCGGCCGTGGTCACCGGCTCCGTGAAGGAGCGGACGGTCTGCGGGCGCAGCCGGGCCACGGCGTGCTCGGCGTCGGCCCGGGGCACGTCGGCGAAGAGTACCTGCCGGGCGTCCGGGTCGGGTGGGGTCAGTCCTGTGCCGTCGTTCGGCACCGGTGTGCCGAGGAAGCTGAACACGCTCTCGCCGACGTCGAGTTGGAAGGCGGCGAGGTACACGGCTCCGGTGACGTTGGCGGCGTCCGCGATCACCTCGGTGGTGGGGACGCCGCCGTAGGAGTGGGCGACCACGACCACCGGGCCGTCGATGCGCCGCAGGCTGTCCCGGATGGTCCGCGCGTCGTCCCGCATGCCCGCCCGGTCGCTGCCGCCGTGCGGGTCGGCCTGCGGGCCGGCGCTGGGCAGGTCGACGGTGTGGGAACGCCATCCGTCGGCGTCCAGTGCGGTGCGCACCGCGTCCCAGCACCAGGCGCCGTGCCATGCCCCGTGGACCAGGAGGAAGCTCGGCCGTTCGGTGTCGGTCATGTCCGGGTGCCTCCGTGGTCTCGGCTGCGGGGCCGTTCGGCGGTTCTGACGATAGCTGCGCTCCTCCGCGACCCGGCCGGTTGCGGTCCGACCGGCAGCGGCCGGCGCTCCCTCTCCGCCGTCACCGTCTGCCGCGCCGTCGCCGGGGGCCGTGCCACCGGTACCGGCGCGGGGCCCGCCGACCCCGCCCCGGACCGGCCTCCCGTCCGGACGGCGGCACCCGCCCGGGCGGCGGCTCACCCGGTGCCGGCGGTCTGCCCGTTCGAGGCCGGCGGTGCCGGCGGACGCGCCCGCCCGCCGTCGTGACCGGACGCCGCCACCGCGATCAGGCCGACCACCACGGCCGCCACCGCCACCCGTCCGAGCGCCCGCACCGCCCAGCCCGGCAGCGACCGGGCCCCGTCCCGGCCCGGCGCACCCAGCCGCTCGGCCCGCCGGGCCGGTCGCAGCAGCCGGGCCAACAGCAGGACGGCGAGCGGGACTTGCAGCAGCCACAGGACCGTGCGCGGCCACTCGCCGAACCACACGTTGGTCCCGTAGAGCAGGGTGTGCCAGACGCTCAGCACGTAGACCACGACCACGAAGCGGTGCAGCCGGCGCCAGGTGTTCGGCCCGATCCGGTGCCGCACGTAGAACAGCAGGCCGAGCGGCACGGCCAGGTAGAGCGCGCCCTGCCCGAGCGGGATGGCGGTCCGGCCGGTGCCGGAGTCGTACCAGCCGGGCACGAAGCTGTCGGCGAACCCCGACCAGAGCCGGTCGCCCCACGCCGACTCGGCCTCGTAGCGCACGAGTTCGGCGGCGAACAGCAGCGCGTGCGCGAACATCAGGGCCGTCGTGGTCAGGCTCGTCGTGCGGTGCCAGCGCTCCAGGGTCTGCCGGGCGACCGGCAGCCGGCCGGGCCGCGGACCGGACAGCAGCAGCCCGAGCACCACCGTCCCCCAGGCCCACAGCAGCCCCGACCAGCCGAACGCCTGGCTCAGCAGGTACATCCAGTACGTGCGCGCGTCGTCCATGAACGGCATGATCGCCACCGTCGCCGAGGTGCCCGCGTCCATCCGGACGTACAGCAGCACGAACACCGCCGCGGTGACGCCGACCGCCGCGCTCGCGTCGGGCAGCGCGGCCCGCAGGTCGGCGCGGAGGGCGACGCGTTCGGCGGGCCGCCTCCCGGCGGCGGGCGGGGCGTCCGGACCGTCGTCCCCCGGCGTCGTCTCAGGCAGCATCGTGGACCTTCCGGAACGGCGGCACACCGGTGGCGGTGCGCGGCGGGCGGTGGGACGCACCAGTGTGGCCGAGGGGCGCAGCCTTGCCGAGCCCGTATCCGGCCAGAGTGGCTCGTGGACCGAGGCCCTTCCGGTGCCGCGCCCCGACGGCCCGGCCCGCGGACCGATCGCATTCGGACAACCGTCGGCACGCGCCCTGCCACCGGAGCGCGAGCCCCCGTATGCTCATGTCCGCAGCCGGTTCGCGCCTCCCGACCGACCGGACTTCGGCGGCGCGACGCAAGAGGGAACCCGGTGGGAAACCGGGACTGTCCCGCAGCGGTGAGTGGGAACGAAAGCCGTCAACAGCACTGGGCCCGGCTCCGCGCCGGCCCGGGAAGCGACGGCCGGTAGGTGTGCGCCGATCCCTCGGCGCACCGGCCCGCGAGTCCGAAGACCTGCCGCTGCGCCCGCACCCCCACGTGCGGGCTGTACACGGTGACCTCGTGGACTGGGTCGGCGGTACGGACGGCTGCGCGGCGTGCGACGACACGCCGTGTCCTCCTCCTCCGGGTCATGACGCGGGGCTCGGAACGAGGAGGAGGACGTGTCCGTGACCGCGCGATTCCCGCCCGCCCGCACCGGGCGCCCACCGGCCCGCCCCCAGCGGGCCCGGGCGGCGCGATGGTGACCCCCACCGGAGGGGCCCGGCCCGCCCCGCCGCCGGGCGGCACGCTCTCCGGTGTCTGCCACGGCACCCTGGGCGAGCTCTACCAGGGACCGCTGCGCGCCGGTTCCCGCCCCGACATCGCGGTGGTGTCGTTCCCCGTCGACCGCCACTCCTGGGTGCACTTCACCCCGGGGACGGAGCCGCCGGACCCGCTGCCGCTCGGGGCGAAGGCCGCGACGGCGGCCCGGCTGTTCCTGGAGCGCTTCGGGCTGACCCTGCCGCCGGGCCGCTGGTGTGTGCACTCCGAGCTCACCGTCGGTGTGGGCATGGCGAGTTCGACCGCCGACATCGTGGCGACGCTGCGCTGCCTGTTCCGGATCTTCGCGCTGCCGTACGACACCGGGGTGGTGCTGGCCGTGCTGCGCGAGATCGAACGGGCCGACAGCGTCTTCCTCGACGAGTTCGCCCTGCACCTGAGCGGCCGGCACCGGGTGGTGCGGCGGCTGGGCACCGGCATCGGCTTCCACACCGCGTACATCACCGAGCCCGGGACGGTGGACACCGCCGCCGTCACCGACCTGCTGCTCGGGCACTACCGGCGGCACGGCGAGGAGTACCGGCGCTGCCTGGCCGACCTGTTGAAGGGCTTCGCCGCGGGCGACCCGGCCGCCGTCGCGCGGACGGCCACGGCCAGCGCCGCGCTCTCCCAACAGGTGCTCCCCAAAGCGACGTTCGACGCGCTGCTCGCCCACCGCGAGGAGTTCGGCGCCGACGGGATCTTCGTCGCCCACACCGGCTGCCTGATCGGCTACCTGCTTCCCGGACGCCCCGACGCCGCGCTCAAGTCGGACCTGTCCGCGTTCTTCCACTCGCTCGGCCACCAGTGTTCCTTCGCCCAAGGAGGCTACAGGTGATCCACCCCCACATCGCCGACGCCCTGAAGGTCCCCGATCTCGTCCGGCTCACCGACGGCCTCGTGCTGGTCCGGTTCGAGTCGATGAAGATCTACTCGGCGCTCGCCGCCGTCCGCCACCTGCTGGAGCGCGGCACCGTCCGCCCGGGGCAGACCCTGGTGGACAGCTCCAGCGGCATCTACGCCTACGCGCTGGCGCTCGCCTGCCACCGGCACCGCATGCGCTGCCACATCGTCGCGTCCACCACCGTCGACGCCACCACCCGCGCCCAGCTGGAGATCCTCGGCGCCACCGTGGAGCAGGTCGTGCCGTCCCGCGACCTCAAGCTGGACCAGGAGCTGCGGGTGCGGCGGGTGCGCGAGCTGCTCGCCGAACACCCGGACTGGCACTGGATGCGGCAGTACCACGACGACGTCCACTACCTCGGCTACCACGAGGTCGCCGACCGGATCACCGCCGCCTTCCCCGGCGCCGCGCTGACCGTGGTCGGCGGCGTCGGCTCCGGCGCCTCGACCGGAGGGGTGGCGACCCGGCTGCGCGCCTCCGACCCCTCGGTGCGGCTGGTCGGAGTGCAGCCCTTCGGCAGCGTCACCTTCGGCAGCCAGGGGCACCACGACCCGGAGGCGATCATCGCCGGGATCGGCTCCTCCATCGTCTTCGACAACGTCCGCCACCACCTCTACGACGGCATCCACTGGCTGGACTTCACCCACGCCATGGCGGGCACCGTCGCCCTGCTGCGCGACCACGCCGTCTTCGCCGGGCTGTCCACCGGCGCCGGCTACCTGGCCGCGGCCTACGAGGCGCGCCGCCACCCCGACCGGCTGCACCTGGTGATCGGCGCCGACACCGGTCACCGCTACGTCGAGCGCGTCTTCGCCCGGCACACCGAGGCCCCCGACCCGGCCGGGCTGAAGCCGGTCGAGGTCTCCGCCCCCGAGGAGATGTCCATGCCCTGGTCCACGATGGCCTGGCGGCGCACCGCGTGCCCGCCGCAGCGCGAGGAGCGGGCGGCATGAGCATCGTCTGCCTGGAATCGCTCACCTTCGGCCTCGGCCACCTGGTGCGGGCCGCCGACGCGCTCGGCGAGCGGCTGACCCTGCTCACCCGCGACCCCTCCTACTACACCTACGAGTTGGAGCGGCTGCCGGCCGGCGCGCTGGACGTCGTGCAGACCGACACCTTCGACGTGGACGGGCTCACCGCGCTGCTGGAGCGCTCCCCCCGGCCGCGCGGCCTGATCAGCTCCACCGACACCTGGACGCTGGTCGCCGCCGAACTCGCCGAACGGCTCGGCCTGCCCGGTCTCGACCCGGCCGTGCTGCGGCTGACCCGCGACAAGTCGGCGGTGCGCCGCCGGCTGTACGAGGCCGGGCTGACCCGCGGCCGGGCGGTACCGGTCACCGGGTCCGGCGCGGAGGCGGCGGAGGCCCTCCTCAAGGAGCCCGGCCTGCCCGCCGTCCTCAAGGACACCGCGGGCACCGGCAGCCAGAACGTCTGGCTGGTGCGCGACCCGGCGGAGCTGGACGCCGTCCTCGCCGAGGCCGCCGGGCGGGAGTTCCGCGGCCGGCTGTTCGCCGAACCGTACTTCGCCGGTCCGGTGTACAGCGCCGAGACGCTCGGCTGGGACGGCCGGACCAGGCTGCTGGGCGTCTCCAGCCGGCTGATGTCCCCCGAGCCGTACTTCCGGGAGGAGATCACGGCGTTCCCGGTGGCGTTCCCGGAGCCGCGCCGGGCCGCGCTGGAGCGGTGGCTGGGCGACGTCCTCGCCGCCGTCGGCTACACCGACCGCTTCGCGCACGTGGAGTTCGTGCTGACCGCCGACGGCCCGGAGCTCGTCGAGATCAACCCGCGGATCGGCGGCGCGCTGGTCGGCGAGGGCCTGTGCCGGGCGCTCGGCGTCAACGTGTACGAGGCGCTGGTCGAGGCCGCGCTCGGCCGCCGCCCCGCCCTGATGGACGCCGAACCACCCGGCGGCCCCGCCGTCGCCTTCGTCCTCGGCTACCCGGCCGCGCCCGGGGTGTTCACCGGCGTCGCCGGCCTGGAACGGCTGGCCGACCTGCCGGGATCGCCCGCCTGGTACCCGGTCAGGTCGACGGGCGATGTGGTCGAGCACCTGGCCGACAGCCGCGGCTACGCGGGCATCGTCTACGCGGAGGGCGAGACCGCCGAGCTGGCCACCCACCACGCGGTCGCCGCCGCCAACGCCCTGCGGGTGCTCACCGAGCCGGTCGCACCGCCCGCGGCCGGGGGAGAGGACGGGGGAGTGGGCGAGGGAGAGGCCGGGGACGGCGGGGCCGATGGTCGCTGACCGGACCGCCGGCCCGACGGGGCTGCGGGCCGCGCTCGGCACGCTCGACGGGCCGCTGCGGTTCCTGCTGCTCAGCTCGTTCCTGATCCCGTTCGGCAGCTTCATGGTGCTGCCGTTCATGTCGGTCTTCCTGCACGAGCGGCTCGGCATGGGCCTCGGCACGGTCGGCGTCGTCCTGGCGGCCGCCTCCCTGGTGCAGTTCTCCGGCGGGATCGCGGGCGGTGCGCTGGCCGAGCGGATCGGGCTGCGGCGCACCATGCTGTGGGCGCTCACCGTCCGCACGGCCGGCTTCGTCGGCCTGCTGCTCGCGCTGCGCTGGCCGCCGCTGGCGGTCGGCGCGCTCGTACTGACCTGCTGCGGCGCCGCGCTGTACCTGCCCGCCAACAAGGCGTACCTGGTGCGGGGCGTCGACGACGCGCGCCGGCCGGCCTTCCTGTCGGCGGGCAACGCCGCCCTCAACGCGGGCATGGCGCTGGGGCCGCTGATCGCCGGGCCGTTCGTGCTCTCCTCGCCCGGCTACCTCTTCCTCGCCGTCACGGCGCTGTTCACGCTGGTCACCGCCGGCCACGCGGCGCTGCCCGCCGGGGCCGCGCCGAAGCGGGCGGAGCGGCCGGGCGCCGGGCGGGGCCTGCTGGCCGGGATCGCGGTGCTGCCGTTCGCGGCCAACGCGCTCGCCTTCTACCTGTACTTCCACTTCCAGCACTTCCTGGCGATGTACGCGGTCGAGCGGGCCTCGGGCGCCTTCTACAGCCTGGTGCTGCTGCTCTGTTTCACGCTGGTCGTCGTGGTGCAGCCACTCGCCTCCGATACGATCCGGCGGATGCCCTACCCCGTCGCCCTGGCGGCCGGCTTCACCGGGCTCGCCGCCGGGCTGGCCGTGCTCGCCGCCGGCACCCGGCCCGCGCTGCTGGCGGGCGGGGCGCTGATCACCCTGGGCGACATCGTGCTCTTCCTCAAGAACGACCTGGAGGCGCTGGCCCGCAGCCCGCGCTCGGACGCCGTGGTCTTCGGGCAGCAGCGGCTCGGCGCCGGACTCGGCGCCTGCGCGAGCGGCGTCCTCGGCGGACAGCTCTACGGACTCTCCGAACGCGGCGGCCACACCGGGCTGTTCTGGCTGCTGGCCGCCGCCCAGTGCCTGATGCTGCCCCCACTGCTGCTCGCGCTGCGCTCCCGGGCCGCCGCACCCCACCCCCACCCCCAACCGCACGACGACGAAGGAGCACTGAGGCCGCATGACACGGACGGGCGGATTCCAGGACGATGACTTCTGGACCGAGTTCCACGACTTCCTGTTCTCCGAGCAACGCCACGCCCAGGCCGAGGAACTGCTCGGCTCCTCCCCGCTGCTGGACTTCCCGGCCGGCTCCCGGGTGCTCGACCTGTGCTGCGGACCCGGCGTGTTCAGCGTCCCGCTGGCGCGGCGCGGCCACGCCGTGACCGGCGTCGACCTCAGCCCGCCGATGCTGGAGCGGGCCCGGAAGCTGGCCGACGGGGCCGGCGCCAAGGTGACGTTCGTCCGGGCCGACGCGCGCGCGTACGAGGCGCCGGGCGAGTTCGACGTGGTGCTCAACATGTTCACCTCCTTCGGCTACTTCGAGGACCCCGCCGACAACGCCCGGGTGCTGCGCACCATGTACGACAGCCTGACGCCCGGCGGCACCCTCGTCCTCGATCTGGCCGGCAAGGAGCTGCTGGCCCGCCGGGTCACCCCGCCGAAGGTGGTGCGGCGCGGCGAGGACCTCGTCGTCCAGACCGACACGGTGCTGGACGACTGGGCGCGGCTGCGCAGCGACTGGGTGATGGTGCGGGGCGACCGCGTCACCCGCGCCACCCTGGTGTGGTTCGTCTACAGCGCGGTGGAGCTTCGCCGGATGGCCGAGGAGGCGGGGTTCGAGCGGATCGAGGTGTTCGGCGGGTTCGACGCCCGCCCGTACGACGAGAACGCCGAGCGCCTGGTGCTGCGGGCGGCCCGTCCGGCGTGACGGCGGGGCCGGGGGGAGTGCGACGCGCCCCCCGGCCCCGGCCCCGCGCACACCCGCTCCGCGTCAGCCCGGGGAGGTCAACCCGTGGGCGAGTTCGAGGTGCCGGAGCGTCATCCAGCGGGCCGATGCCGCCCATCCGCCCCGCGTGACAGTGTTCCGCGCATGGACACCATGCCGATGGACACCGTGCCGATCGCCCGCCGTACCGGACCGACCCGCCGCCGCATGCTGGGAGCCGCCCTCGCCCTGGGCGCCGTCGGACCACACCTCGACGTCCAGGCCACCGGGCGCGGCGCGTCGTCGGGCGGGACCGTCGTGGCGTGGGCCCTGGCGCCCATGCGATTCCCCCCACCGAGGTCTCGTGACCGTCGCCCAGTACGCGGAACCGTCCCCACACGCCGTGCTTGTCCGAACAGGGCCCGATGAGCCGGTCCGTGGTTCGGTTCATAAGATCAGGGGTCTGTCGGTGTGTTCGTTCACCGCTCGGCTGTCGGCCGTGTCCGGCCCATTCCGCTCCTTTCCCCTCCAGGGCCGATGAAATCGGGCGAAGCCCCCCTCCTGAGGAAGTCGATCAAAACGCCTCGCCCGGGCCCCGCCCCCGCTAGCCTGTCTGTCATGCACGTGTTCGAATCATGCGCCTGGCCCGTGGTTGCACCCCGTCGGGCGGGCGCCGCGGAAGTCGGGTTCGGTCGGCGAGCAATTCCGGCCGGACCCCGGCGCATGCTCCAGCGCGACTGACATCTCTATTCCAGGGGGGAAAATGAGGCACGTTCGAATACGCCGCCGGATCGGCATGCTGGCGGTCGCGGTGCTGACCGTCGCGGGGTCCGCCATGGTGGTGCCGCCGAGGCAGGCGGTGGCCGCGTCCGGGCCCACCGATCACGTCGTCTTCTGGAACAAGGTCCTGCTCGATGCGTACCGGCAGACCCGCAACACCGGTCCCGGGCCGTTGGCGCACGCGGGAGCCGTGATGCACACGGCGATCTGGGACGCGGTGGACTCCGTCACGCCCGCCGCCGACCGCCGGTTCCGTCCGTATCTGACCGTGGTGCCGGCTCCCGGTACCGCCTCGGTCGAGGCGGCGATCGACCAGGCGGCGCACGACACCCTGGCCGCGCTCTTCCCCGGCTTCAACCCCGGCCACGACTTCGCCGCCGACTTCGGCCGGGCGCTCACCGCGGCCCGGGCCACCATCCCGGCCTCCGTCACCGACACGGCCCGCAACCAGGGGGCCGCGGTCGGAAGCGAGGTGGCCCGGGTCGCGGTCGAGGGCCGGCCCAGCACCACGCCCGCCTGGGACCCGTCCTACACCCCGGACAACGTGCCCGGCGCCTGGCGGCCCACGGATCCGGGGCAGTCGGCCCCGGTCAACCCCAACTGGGGCCGGCTCGCTCCGTTCGCCATGACCTCCGGCGCGCAGTTCCGTCCCCAGCCTCCCGCGCAGGCGGCCTCCTACGCGGCGCTGCTGGCCGACCCCGCCTACGCCGCGCAGGTCAACGAGGTGAAGTCCCTGGGCTCGGCCACGTCCACCACCCGCACCGCCGATCAGACCAAGCAGGCGTTCTTCTGGGCCAACGACGTCGACGGCACCTACAAGCCGCCCGGCCAGCTGTTCGACATCACCCGGACGGTCGCCCAGCAGAAGGGGCTGACCCAGGCGGAGAACGCCAGGCTGTTCGCCCTGGTCGCGGTGGCCCTGGCCGACGCCTCGATCGTCGCCTGGGACGCCAAGTACGCGGGCGGCATCGACCTGTGGCGCCCGCAGAGCGCGATCCGGCTCGCGGACCCGAGCACCAGCCCGGCCATCACCCCGGACCCGGCCTGGCAGCCCCTGTCCGTCAACCGGGCGGGTGAGCGCTTCAGCCCGCCCTTCCCCGCCTACATCTCCGGACACGCCACCTTCGGCGCGGCCTGGGCCGGGGTGATGCGCGGCATCTTCGGCGACCAGGTCACCTTCACCGCCACCACCGACGACCCTCAGGCGGTAGGGGCCACCCGCACCTTCACCACCTTCACCGCCGCGGCCCGGGAGAACGCCCTGAGCCGCATCTACCTCGGTGTGCACTACCGCTGGGACGCCGACGCCGGAGTGGCGGCCGGCAACTCCCTGGGCGCCTACGTCCGCGGCAATGTCCTCACCCAGGCGCCGGCCTATGTTCCCGGCACCGGCTGGACCTTCGCGGGAGTCGCCGACTACGACGGCGACGGATACTCCGACACCATCGCCCGGGACGATGCGAGCGGCCGGCTCTACCTCTTCCCCGGGGCCGGGGACGGATACAGCAGCCGGGCGCGCGTCGAGATCGGTATCGGCTGGAACAACGCCACGTTCGCCGGTGTCGCGGACTACACCGGCGACGGCAAGCCCGATGTCATCGCCCGCAACAACGGCAACGGCAACCTGTACGTCTACCCCGGGACCGGCGGGACGGGGTACCTGGCCGGAGGCGTCGAGATCGGTATCGGCTGGCAGGATTTCACGTTTGTGGGTGTCGCGGACTATACGGGTGATGGGAAGCCCGATGTGGTCACCCGTAACAACGGCAATGGCAATTTGTACGTCTACGTGGGTGCGGGTGGCACCGACTACCTCACCACTGCCGCGGAGATCGGTGCCGGCTGGCAGGATTTCACGTTTGTGGGTGTCGCGGACTACACGGGTGATGGGAAGCCCGATGTGGTCACCCGGAACAACGGAAACGGCAATCTGTACGTCTACCCCGGGACCGGTGGCACCGGCCAGGTCGGCGCCGCTCGCGAGATAGGCAACGGCTGGTGACCCGCTGAGTCGGCCGCCGGGCACGGTACCGGCCCCGGCCGCCACGATGGCGGCCGGGGCCGTGTCGTCGGGGACGCACCCCGTCGAGGGCGGTCGGCCCGGCGGCGGTCGGGGCGTCAGAAGGGCAGGACGCGGCGGAGGAAGGCGTCATTCCAGAAGTTGGCGTCGCCCTCGACCAGGGTGCCGTCGTCGGCGGTGAACAGGACGGCGGTGCCGAGGCCGCCGACGACCGGGTCGTAGGAGCTGCCGGTGGACTGGGAGCCGTCGGCGGCCACGCTGACCCGCTCGGTGCGGCCGGTCCACAGGTCGTGCCGGAAGACGTCGGCGGCGAGGTTGGTGTCGCCCGGGACGAGATTGCCGGCGTCGGAGTTGAAGTACACCCAGCGGTTGCCGGGGGCGACGACCGGCTCGGAGGAACTGCGGGTGGTGACGGTGCCGGGCAGGGCGATCGGCAGCCGGCGGACCGCGCCCGTCCCCAGGTCGCGGACGAAGAGCTCCTGGTGGCGGAAGTTGCTGCCGGGTTCGTTGGGGACGAGGTAGGAGTAGACGGCGAGGCGGCCGTCGGGGCTGATCGTGCCGGTGGCGGCGGGGTGCGGCGTGCCGGACTCGTCGGCGCTGGCGACCGTGGTGCGGCCGGAGGCCAGGTCGTGGACGTAGTACGGGTACTGGCGGGGCGGCCGGGTGACCGTGTCGTCGCCGTGGAGGTAGCGGCGGCGGGGCCGGGGCTGCGCGGCCTCGTCGGCGGCGGCCTGCGCGTCGGCCGGCTCCTCGGCGGACGTGCCGCCCTCGGTGCGCGGCACCAGGTTGGTGGCGCGGGAGATGAAGCCGACGCGCCCGCCGTCCGCGCTGATCACCGGCCAGAAGGAGTGGCGGTTGGCCGGTGAGCCGTCCGCGCCGATCGTGAGCAGGCGGGTGGTGTGCCGCCACCGGTCGGTGACGTAGATGTTGACCGTGCCGTAGGGGCTGGCGCCGGGTGCCAGGTCGTCGCGGGTCGAGGAGAAGGCCACGTAGCGGCCGTCGGCGCTGATCGACGGCTCGTTGGCGTACCGGTCGGGTTCCAGCTGGGCCGGGCCGCCGGCCGTGATCCACTCGATGCCGCCGGTCCACAGGTCACGGACGTAGACGTCGGTCGTGCCGTTGGTGTCCTCCGGGACGAGGCCGGCCAGGGAGGTGAACACCACGGAGCGGCCGAGGGCGTCGATCTCGCCCTCGTAGGAGTAGCCGTCGGCCTGGGCGCCCGTGGAGGTGAGGCTGATCCGCTCGACGCGGCCGGTCCACAGGTCGCGGACGAAGACGTCGGTCGTGCCGTTGGTGTCGCCCGGCACGATGTTGGTGGCGTCGGAGTCGAAGACGGCCCAGCGGCCGTCGGCGCTCAGCCCGGTGGCCCGGCTCCCGTGGTCCGGTTCGGCCCCGCCGATGCCGGTGCTGAGCCGGGCGGTGCGCGCCCAGAGCCCTCCGGCGGGCGCCGCGTTCGCCTGCGTCGCGTCCGTCTGCGCCGCGCCGACCGAAGCCGGGGCGACCGAAGCCGGGGCGGCCGGGGCGGCCGGGGCGGGGGCGGCCTCGGCGGGGACGACCGCCGTCGCCCCGGCGAGGACGGCGGCGGCCAGCACCGCGGCGGCCCGCACCGCGCGTGGGCCCCGGATGGCGCGTGCGGTGCGTGCGACCGGTGGTGTGGTGGTCATGGCGGGTTCCCTCCCTGCTCGCGCCTCACCGCGCGCCCGGCCGGGAACCGCCGCGCGGCCCGCCCCCCTCGGCGGTCGGCTGGGTACGAGCCAACCGCCGGGCAGGACCCGGGTCAATGCCCCGGACACCGCCTTGATGAGATCCCGCCAACCCGTCGCCCCCGGGGCGAGCGCTTCCGCCCGGCGGACCCGGAACGCCCGTTTCCGGCCACGGCGCGGACGGGGCGTGAGGGAGCCGTGGGGCCGATGGTGCCGGTGCGGCGGCGGGCGGGACGGGCGGGGCGCAACGCGTCCGGAGGGGCGCCCTCCGGATGTCCCGGGAAGGGCCGGCAACGGCCCAACCCGCGTCCGTCGCAGGCCTGTGCGGCCCGCCCGGCGTGCCCCTACGATGTGAGCGCCGTCGGGCCTGACCCCCGACCCCGCCCCTGCCGGCCGACACCGGGCGGCACCGGTCCCCTCCCTGACGGACCGGTCGCCCCGTCGGGCGCCGCGTGCCCGGCTCACCCCGGGCGCGAGCGGAGCAGCGGGCGGGCAGCACCGCGCAGGCCGCCCGTGACCACCCACACCCGAGGGGTACGCCCATGCACGCCGGCACCGCCGTTCCACCGGTCAGACCCGTCCCCGCGCACCGCGCGTTCCGCGCCGTCCGCGCCCTGCTGCCCGTCCTCGCCGTGCTGGCCGCCCTGCTGGGCGTCAGCCTCCCGGCGGCCGGCCCGGCGCACGCCGCCGTGCCCGACCGCTGGGGCTTCGCCTACCTCGACAACCCGGCCCCGCCGCCGGGGTACGTCCCCGACACCACCCGCCAGTGGGGCAGCTGGCCCTCGCCGGCGGCCAACCCGGTGAGGGTCGACAAGGTCGGCACCGGCTCCTACGTCGTGCACTTCCCGCTGATCGCGGGTCCCGGCGGCATCGCGCACGTCACCGCCGTCGCCCGCACCGGCTCCTGGTGCCAGGTCCGGGGCTGGGCCACCGCGGGCTCCGGCCAGGACGTCGCCGTCGGCTGCTACCGCACCGGCGGGGCGCCCGAGGACAACCGCTTCACCGTCCTCTACACCACCAGCAGCGGCGTGCCGTCCACGGCGGTCGGCGGCTACGGCTACGTCTTCGCCAACCCGACCGGGTCGGTGGTCACCCAGTACAACTCGACCGGCGGCACCAACGTCGTCGGCCCCGGCGGCACCGGCGTCTGGAAGGTCTGGCTGCCTGGCCTCGGCCAGTCCACCCCGGCGGGCAACCTGGAGGTCACCGCCGTCGACGCGGCCAACGGCGCGCGCTGCAAGGTCGCCGACTGGGCACCGTCCTCGACCGGCCAGACCGTCATCGTCAACTGCTACAACGCCGGCAACGTCCTGTACAACACCCGCTGGACGCTGAGCTACTCGGAGAAGCGCGCCGTGCACGGCCCGGCCCTGCCTCCCAACTCCTACGGCTACCTGTGGTTCAACGGCGGTCTGCCCGCCGCGACCAACTTCAACTCCTCCGGCGCGGTCAACACGCTCGCCGGCTCCGTCCCCTACACCGTCAACCTGCCGAACATCGCCGTGCCCTCGGACACCGCGCAGGTGACGGCCTTCGGCCCCGGTCCGGACCACTGCACGCTGGCCGCCCCGTGGAACCGCAGCGCCGGCACGGTGAACCTGTACCCGATCTGCTTCAACGCCTCCGGCTCGCCGCTCCCGTCCCGCTTCTTCACCGCGTACACCTCGGCGTTCTGATCCGCCGGCGGGCGGGCCCTGGGCACACCACCGCCCCGGGCCCGCCCGCGCCCCCGCTCCGACGGACGCCGCCGTGCCCGGATCCACCGTCCCCGGATCCGTCGCCCCGGCCGCTCGGACCGGCGCCCGGAGCCCGTGGACGCGGCGGTCCCGGCTTCTCAGCTCGGGTCCCTGCGCATGCACCAGGTGCGGGGGCCGCCGTCGGAGGAGGGGACATCGGCCGTGACCCGGAAGCCGAGCCGCTCGTAGAACCGCACATTGGCCTCGCTGGACGTCTCCAGGAACGCGGGGTACCCGGTGCGTTCGGCCTCCTCGATACCGGGGAGCAGCACCGCACGGCCGAGGCCGCGCCCCTGCACCTCCGGAGCGACGCCGACCGTGCTGAGGAACCACACCGGCTCCCGCGGCCGGTGCGGCTCCACGTCCCGCTCGGCGGCCTCGAAGGCGCTCTGCCGGTCGCCGGCGAGCTCGCCGAGCAGCGGACCGATCTCGGCGAAGGCGGGCGAGGGGTCCTGACCGGGAACGGACCAGGCGGCCACGGCCAGACCGCCCTCGGCGACCCACACGCGGCCGTAGGGCACGGCGATGCGGGTGAGGCAGAGCTCCTGGAAGCGCCTGACCCGTGCTTCGTGGCCGTCGGCGGCGATCACGTGCCGGGTGAAGGGGTAGTCGGCGAAGGCCCGGCCGAGGGTGTCGACCGCGACGGGGACGTCGGCGTCCGTCATGGGACGAACGGTGGGGGCGTTTTGGGTCGGTTCGTCATTCACCGTACGGATCCTGTCACCCGGCCGACCCGCCCGACAAGGCGTTCTGCCCCGGGCAGGGCCCGTCGAGCCCCGACCCGGCACCCCGCCGCCCGCTCCGGAACGGGTTCCCGTCGGTCAACGGCGGACCCGGTAGCGCAGGTGCAGCACCCGATCGCCCTGGACCACCGCGTCAGGGTCCTCCAACAGGTGCTGCGCGTGGACCGACCCGAAGTAGCGCTTGCCGGACCCGAACACGACGGGTACGACGTCCATGCGCACCTCGTCGACCAGGCCCGCGGCGAGCACCTGGCCACCGACGTCCCCGGCGGCGACCTCGACCGTGCGGTCACCCGCGAGCTCCTGTGCCCTGGCCATGGCCGCCTCGACGCCGTCGACGAAGTGGAACGGCGCCTCGGGGTCCCAGCCCTCGGGCGCCGGCCGGTGCGTCACGACGACCACGTGGTCGATCCCGCTCGGGGGCTTCCCGCCCCAGCCGTCCGTCAGGTCGAAGACGCGGCGGCCGACGATCGTGACGCCGATCCGGTCCCAGTACGGCCGGGTGTAGTCGTAGGACGTCTGCGACACCTTCAGCTCGCCGCTCTCGTCCAACGGGACGTCGCCGCCGGACAACCAGTCGAACAGCGGCCCGGGCTGGTCGTTCTCGTCCGCGACGAAGCCGTCCACCGACACCGAGCCGTACATGACCACCTTGCCCACGGGATTCTCTCCTCTGCTCCGGGGTGCCCCAACGTAGCGGGTTGTGAGCGGGGCCGGGTCCGCGGTACCGGCGGGGCGGCTGCGACAATCCGGATCATGACGGTCGAATGGAACAGGGACGGCGTGGCCTTCCGGCGCGCCGCAGGTGAGCACACGCACGAGGTACTGGGCGTACTGGACGAGGCCGCGGCCTGGCTCGGTGCGAAGGGCGTCCGGCAGTGGCCGGCGCGCTTCGGCGCGGACTGGGTCGAGGGCTCGATCGCCCGCGGTGAGACCTGGCTGGTGGACGTCGACGGCGAGCCCGCGGGCACGTTCACCCTGGACTGGGCCGACCCGAGGTGGGCGGAGCTCGGCGGCACCGCCGGGTACGTCCACCGGCTCGCGGTGCGGCGCCGGGTGCCGGGGCTCGGCGCGGTGATCCTGGACCGGGCCCGCGAGGCGGCCCGGGAGCGCGGCGTCGACGCGCTGCGCCTGGACTGCGTCCGGCACAACGAGCGGCTGCGGGCGTACTACGAGGGCCGGGGGTTCGTGCACCGGGGGGACGTGCCGGTGGACGGCCCGCCCGGGGAGCGGCCGGAGGACGGCCGCCCGGCGGTCTGGCTCAGCCGCTACGAGCTGGCCCTTCCGCCCGGAGCGTGAGTCCGGCGGCGAGTCGGTTCCGGGGGTGCGGCGGCACGGGACGTCGGACCGGCCGACCTCCCGCGCCGCGCGGTCCCGGTGCTACTTGAGCATGCGGGCCGCCTCCACCTGCTGGAGGTGGATCACGACGTCGTGCGACTCCGCGAGCCGGATCTGCGGGGCGTCCACGATCCCGGGGTAGGTGGCGCCGATGTTCCTGAGGGTGCGCGGTGCGGCGAGCCAGGCGCGGGCCGCCGCCGGGGCGTTGCGCAGGTCCACCACGAAGTCGCGGTACCGCACCCGGTCGAGGGTGTGCTCGACGGTGCCGGACGCGGCCGGGCCGACGGTGAAGCGGTGGGCGCCGCCGTCCCGGCCGAAGGCGTTGAACGAGCCCCGGTCGAAGGTGAGGCCGACACTCAGGTAGCCGCCGCCCAGCTGCTCGCGCAGGAAGTCGCCCTGGACCTTCGGGTACGTCTCGGGGGCGTAGGTCCTGAGGGCGGCGTGGCCGTTGTGGGCGGCGAGCGCGATCTTCTCGCCGGTCCGCCGCTGCCACCAGGCGACGTTCTCCGCCATGATCCGGTCGCGGTGGAGCATGGCGTCGGTGATGCCCTGCGGGTCGTCCAGGTCGAAGGCGAACAGCGTGGTCATCTGGTGGATCGCGGTGGCGTGCTGGACGGCCCAGGCGTGCGCGTCGGAGCCGGCGCCCGTGCCGGGCCGCTGCTTGAGCAGGTCCACCGCCCGGCCGGTCCGCTGGGCGAGCTCCTTCCGTTCGGCGATCGGCTTCGACAGGTAGTCGTTGACGTACGTCTCGGCGTCGGTGGCGGGCCGCAGGCCCCGGTACAGCTCGGTGAGCTGCGGGGTGAGTTCGGGGCGGGCCGCGGCCGCGTAGGCGCTCACCTCGTCGTACAGCCCGGCACCGGCGAACCCGCCGTCGTCGCCGACGAAGCGGACCGGGTCCTTAGGGTGCTTGACGTTGTACGCGCGCATCCACTGCAGCAGGTCGCGGTACTCGGCGTTGTTCCACCACCGGTAGGTGCCCTGGAACTCCTCGTCCATGATCTGCTTCAGGTCGCCCTCGCCGCGCAGGAGATAGGCGTCGAGCCGCAGTCCGGTGCTCCACGGGGCTTCGAGGGCGAAGGCCCGGAAGCCCTTCTCCTCGACCAGGTACCGGAAGACCCGGTGCTTGACGGTGAAGAACTCGTGCGAGCTGTGGGTGGCCTCGCCCAGACCGACCACCCGGGCGTCGCCGACCATCCGGCCGAACGGGCGGAGGTCGGCCAGGCCACCGAGGGGCTCGGTGGTGCGCAGCGGGTGGGCCACCCGACCGAGGGCCTCCTCGGGGGAGGCCGATGCGGTGGCCGGGGCGGGCGGGGCGGGCGAGGCGGCGGCGGAGGCGGCCGGGGCGACGGCCAGGGTGGCACCGAGCGGGACGAGCAGGGCGGTGATCAGGGCCTTGTGCGTGTTCATGGGCCCAACCCTCGCCGTGCGGGGGTGCCCCGGACCATCCGCTGAGCCCCCCGATCGGCCCGGGGGTTGGCCTCACCCGCCGATGGGCGGGGGACCGGGACCGCGCTCCCAGTCGTGAACGGGCGTCAAGGAGGTTTCCCCACCAGCGTCCAGGGCCTATCGGCGACCGGTGATCCGCCCCCGCCGGGACCTGTGTCCGGCGACCCGTTCCGCCACTCATGCAGGGCCCGCCGAATCGGCGAGCCCTGCATGACTATCGGCCCGACACGCCCGCGCGGGCCAGGTGTCGGCGCCGTTCCGGCTACAGGGGCCGGACGGCCTCAGGGACGGCGCACGGGTCAGCGGGTGCAGCTGATCGCGGCGTTGGCGGCGTAGTAGCCGGGCGCGAGCCGGTAGGAGTCGGCGTAGAGCAGCACACACTGCTCGTTGAGGAAGCCGCTGAGCAGCGCCTGTCGGCGGGCGTCCTTCTCGGCATCGCGCTTCGCCTCCTTGGGGCTGTTCTCGTAGCCGGAGCCGACGAACCGCTGCGTCTCCTGGACGGTGGCGGCGGTGGTGCCGGTGGCGCTGCCGGTGGCATGCGCGGCGGTCGGCGCGAGCACGGCGAAGCCGGCGAGGAGGAGGGCGGCGCCGCCCCGGACGAACATCGACGTCATGGTGTTCTCCTTCTGTCGTTCCTGGTGGGATTCGGTGTGGTTCAGCGCTGGCAGAACACCTGGGCGACCGCGTTGAACCAGCCGGTGCCGGTCGACCTGACCTCGGAGCCGAGGAGGTAGCACTGGCTGCGCTGCCAGCCGGCCGCCCGGGCGTACGAATACGCCACGTTGGCCGCGCTCTCGATGGCCGAGCCCATCGAAGCGCCGGTTCCGCCGCCCGTGAACTTCGCGGACTCGGTCGCGGTGACCGATTCGGCTCGGACCGGGGCGGCCTGGGCGGACGAGGCGATACCGCCGACGAGGACGCAGGCGGAGGCGGTGACGGCCACGGCGGTGACACGCAGGCGGAGGCTGAACGAAGGGCTCACGGGTACTCCTCGGTGGTGTTCTGCCGGTCTCTGGTGCGGTCGGCCGCACCGGCCGACCGGCTCAGTCTGACCGTGCGCGTTCCGGCCCCGCGAAGCCCTTCGACCTCCATCGAATTCGGGCCCGCCGGGAGCTGAAGCCCCTGGCCGGGGCCGCCCCGGCGGAAGCTCGGTCCCGGTGGGCGGCAGCTGTCCCGGCCCACCGGTGGCGCTGGCGCGGCCTCGGCCGAGGCGCTCTTCCCACCACCGGCCGGTCCGGGGGAGTGGGCGGTGCGGTCCGGCCGGCTCCCGCTGTCAACCCCCTTCGGTGGTAGCGGCGTTCGCCCCCCGGGGGCTGGCCGTCGGAGGTGCCGGGCGGACACCCTGGTGGCGGCCGCGCCGTTCCCCCGGGCCGGCCCGGGGGTCGGCGGTGCCGGGGTGCCGCCGACCCCCCTCGTGCTCGCCCCCGGATCCAGGAAGGCCGCCCCCGATGGACGAGACGCTCGACCGGTTCCTGCCCGCCTACGGCCACCGCACCGTCCACGGCATCACCCTCGCGGCACCGCCGCACGAGGTCTGGGCGGCGCTGAACGCGGTGACGCTGGCGGACCTCCCGCTCCCGAGGATGCTGCTGGCGCTGCGGACCCTGCCCTCCCGGCTGCGCGGCAAGGGGCCCGACCTCCTCGACCGGTCGATGCCGCTGGCCGACCTGTTCCGCAGGGGCGACCGCTGGGTGACGCTCGCCGAAGAACCCGGCCGCGCCCTGGTGCTGGGCCGCGTCGCACGGTTCTGGAGCCCGGTCCCGGGGGAGCCGGCGCCGCTGGGCGACGGCTCGGGCTTCCTGGCCTTCGGCGAGCCCGGTTACGCGAAGGCCGTGATCTCCCACGAGGTGTTCCCGCACGGCACCGGTTCGCGGCTGGTGACCGAGACACGGATCCAGGGGACCGACGCCCGCGCCAGGCGGCGGTTCGCCGCCTACTGGCTCCTGATCCGTCCGGGCGTCGGGTTCATTCGGCGAAGCGCCCTCGCCGCGGCGGGCCGTCGCTGCGACGGCCCGCGTTCCTGAAGCCTGCGGCGGAAGGCCGAGTGCGGACAGGCCGCTCTGCGTCCCGGGCTCGCATCGTCCGGGCGAGGTCGCGCAGATGGGCGGCGGCAGCCGCGGAGGATCCGCCGGTGCTTCATGCGCGCGAAGGACTCCCGACGGGCGAATCGTTCGGAGCCCGTACTCGCCCGGCCCACGCCGCTCCTGTCGCGGGGAAGCGGCACTGCCGCCGGCACCTGCCGACCAACGGCAAGGGCTGTGAGCGGATTGACGTTCCACCGAGGCTCGGACGGCCGGGACAGGAAATCTTGCGGTCAATGGGCGGGAAAGTGGTTCTTGCCACCCCAGAGCGTGCCGAAGAATTTCCTGTCCCGGTGCGGGGCCCGGGCTACGGTGAAGGCAGCCGTCCGGGCCGCCCGGAACCGGTGTGGGCGGCGCGGTAGTGGCCCGGGGGCATGCCGACCGCCTTGCGGAAGGCGCGGCTGAAGTCCTGGGCGTGGGGGAACCCCCACCGGACTCCGATCGCGTGGACGGGGACGGACAGCTTGGCCGGGTCGGCGAGATCGGTGCAGCAGCGGCTGATCCGGCGGTGCCGGATGAAGCCGCTCACGGTGGTGCCCTGCTCCTGGAAGATGCGCTGGAGGTATCGCAGGGAGATCCGGTGCGCGGAAGCGATGGCGGCCGGGGTCAGGGGGCGGCCGAGATTCTCCTCGATGAAGGCACTGATCTGGAGGAAGAGCAGGTCAGGCCGGGTGGCGGAGGTCGTCGGCGTCGGGCCGTCGAGATGGTGGGACAGGACGGCCGCGGCGAGATCGATGCCGATGCCGCCGAGCTGGACCTGGCCGAACGGGGCGTAGGCCGCGTGTGACTCGGCCATACCGGTCAGCAGCTGCGCGAGCAGTCGGCCCATGCCGCTGTCGGCGGGGAGGGGGACGGCCAGGAGTCGGCTCACGCGGTGGGGCGGCAGCGGCAGCAGCTTCTTGGGGAACTGGAGCACCAGGCTGTCGGCCATCCCGGTCCCGGCGTCCACGAATCCGACGAACGGGCGGGAACTGTCGTAGAACACCAGGCTGCCGGGATCCAGCAGCACGTGGTTCCGCGCCTGCTCGACGCCTTGCCGTCCGGAGGTCACCAGGGCCAGCTGGTAGAGCTCGGGATCGGACCGGCGGATGAACCGCGGCGTGCGCTCGGAGAACACGGAGCCGTAGGAGATGGCCGACAGGTGTGCGGCACCGAACGCCATGGAGTGGATACGGGCCCCGAAGGTCCCGGGCCCGACGAAGCGGAAGCGCATGGGCATGAGCGCCGTCCCGGTGACGTCGTTCCAGGCCTCGACGCGGTCGGCTTCCGCTAGATGGGAGCTGTCGAACACCCTCAGCATCGTGGTCCTTCCGATCCGGTGTGCTGACCGGCCTCCCCTCACTGTGGTCCGAGTCGGGCGGTGTCAGAAGTGCGCTCTCGGCCAACAGCAGTGCGTGTTCGCCCCATGTCGGCCGGACCGGGCCCGGGCAGGGTTGTGCCTGCAACCGACAGGGCGCGCCGATGCGAAGGGTCCCGGCCGGGGACCCCGGCCGCCCGGGGGAGGAGCAGTCATGTCCGTACGCCACGGGGGCGTCCGAAGGTCGGCGGGGTCGTCGCGGGGGAGGTTCTCGGCGGTCGCGGCCGCGGGAGTCTTCCTGCTCGCCGTCGGCGGGGGAGCGCCCCAGGCGTTCGCCGCCCAGGCGGGCGGCGGCCAGCTGACCCAGGCCCAGAGCGCCGCGCTGAAGGCCGAGTCCGCCCGCTACCTCAACCTGCCGGGCGCCAAGCAGGTGGCGCCCAACAAGATCGAATTCGACGGTGGTGAGGTGCTCGTCGCCATCCCGGGCGAAGCGAACCCGCGCAGCCTGGGCGGCACCAAGGCGGCCGCCGTCGACCACTGCCTCGACCCCGGCCAGCCGATGTACAACGGCTGGTTCTGCGCCTACGAGAAGGACGACTTCCAGGGCACCGAGGTGCAGTGGTACAAGTGCGGCACGTACCCGGTCGACTTCGCCACCCACCACGGGTCCTGGTCCAACAACCAGCACAAGGGGCGTCAGGCACGCATGTACGACAAGAACGGCAAGCTGATCTACACGACCCCGCCCGCCTACAGCTCCGACAACCGGGGGAACTGGTGGCCGGTCTGGACGGTCAAGCCCTGCTGATGGCCGCGGCCTCCGGCCGCAGCGATGGCCCGCCGGTCCGCCCCACTCGCTGAACCGGTGCCCTGCCCGGCGCGCGGGTGGTCTTCTCGCCGGGACGTCTCAGGCTCCGAGGGGCACTGTGGAGCGGTGGGCCGGCGTCGGGCGGGTGCCGGTCGGGTTCCGCCGGGACCCGACCGGCAGTGCGAGTGCGCCGCGCGCGAGCAGGGCGCCGGCTTCGGGCCGGCTGCGCGGCGCACACCGCGGTCCTCACCGGCACCGGCCTCCTCGACATCCGACGACCGGAGGGCGCGCGCCCCGGTCGGCCCGACGGACCGCTCTTCGAGTCGGCGGATCAGCGGGGACGGTTCCGTACGGGTCAGCCGGAGTGTTTGACCACACCGCCGACAGCGGGGTTGGCCTCCCGGTACTCCGGATCACCGGAAGCGAACGGGCTCACCGCCCCGTAGGGCAGGTCGAACTCGGCCCAGTAGAGCCGCATCGCGACGACGTAGCTCTCGACCGAGTCCGGTTCCAGGAAGAAGACCTCTCCGCCCGTCCCGATCGCGCCGATCCGGCGTTCGAGGTCGGCGCGTTCGCTGTCGTCGGCGCGGCGGACCTGGACCGGGCCCATGTCCTTCCAGCACGAGATGCGCTCGACGCCCGCGAAGAACAGGTCGAGGACCCGGTGCGAAGGACCCTCGTCGTCGTCCATGGGCGGGAAGCCGCGGATCACGGCATGCGTGTGGCCGTGCCGGTAGTCGACCAGGCTGAACTGACGCCGGTCGGTCACGTACGGTTCGGCAGGCACAGCACTCACTTCTCCTTCACCACAGCCCGGCTCTTCAGCTGCTCGGTCCAACGGTAGTAGTCGACGTCGCCCATGCCCGCCCGGCTGTCGACGGCCACGGACCCGCATCCTCACGGCGTCGCCGGATGCCCCATGCGCTCACGGGCCGTCGTGCCGCGCCGTTCCACCGGGACCGTACCCGTCGCCTCGGCCAGGCCGTAGGTCGGCATGTCGACGTATATCGACTCGTGGGAGCCGGCCGGCACCACGAAGGTCTCGTGCCAGATGCCGACGTTCCCCCCGCCTTCGCGGGCCAGGCGGTTGAAGGCCGCCCAGGCCGGCCGGTGCTCGCGGTCCTGGTCGGCGGCGTAGGCGAGCAGCTTCTCCGGAGACTCCCAGTACTGGACCAACTCGATCACCCGGGGCAGGCCCAGTCGCATCCGGTAGCCGAGCAGTCCGCTGTGCGGATCCTCGGCGAGTTCCCTGAGCATCCGCGGCATCGCGGCCGAGGCCGGCCACCAGCTGCGCAGCGCACGGAACCGGTTGATTCGCATCCCGATGTGGAACACCACCACTGGGCCCTCGTGATCGGCGGTGGTCCGGCCCCGGTTCAGTGTTGCTGCCATGACGAAGTGCCTCCTCGGCGAGCCGTGTTCGGGCGCGCTTGATGGGTAGCTGGACTATCCTTGTAGGATATTGGCACTATCTTTATGAAGGGCGCAAGTGGATGCGACTCGCGGAACTGAGTGAACGCAGCGGACTCCCGACCGCGACGATCAAGTACTACCTGAGGGAGCAACTCCTGCCGCCCGGCGTGCTGGTGAGCGCCAAGCAGGCCGACTACGGCGAGGAGCACCTGCGCCGACTGCGGCTGGTGCGGGCGCTGATCCAGATCGGCCGGATGCCGATCGCGACGGCCCGCGAGGTCCTGACCGCCATCGACGACGAGAACCTCGACCAGAACGACCGCCTCGGTGTGGCCGTCGGCGCACTGCCCCCCGGCCTGACCCGGCCCGACCAGGACGACCGGGCCACCGCCGCCGCCCGCCGCGAGGCCGACCTCCTGCTCGACTCGCTGGGCTGGGAGGACTGCGCAGAGGCCTCATCGGGGCCCTACCGCGCGCTCGTCGCCGCGCTGGCCGCACTGGCCGCCCTCGGCTACCCGCACGACCTCGACCATCTGCTGCCGTACGCTCAACAGGCCACCCGGTTGGCGGCGCACGACCTGGACATGATCCAGGAGTGCGAGGGCCCGTCGGAGCAGATCGAGGCGGCCGTGGCCCTCACCGTGCTCTACGAGCCCGTCCTGCTGAGCCTGCGCCGCCTCGCCCATGCGCGGGAGAGCGCCCTGCGCCACGGAACCCGCGCCACCGGCCGGTCGACCGCGTAAGCGGCGCCGGCCGTCCCACGGCGGGGGTCCGACACCGTCGTGGTCGCAGGTGGGAATGGCGACGGTGTTGCCGAGTCTGCTGTCCTCCGCCGGTTCGGCGAGGAGCCGTGTCCGACGAAGGCGCGCGATTCCGTGTCCGGACCGGCGTGCCGTCGCGAGGTGCGTCCGTCGACGACGGCCTGTGGAGCTGGTCCTGCCGCCTGTTCGTGGCGGCGGAACAGCGCCGGCACCTGGCAGCGGATCCTGGCCCGTCCCGGTGAACCGGCCGACCGGGTACCCCTGCCGCTCGGTTGTGCGCGAGCCTGGTGGGCACCCGGGTCGGGGGTCAGAGCTTGTACATGGCGTGGTACGGCTGGACGATGCGTTCCTCGTGTGATCCGAAGTCGACGTGTACGGCGGCGTCGCCGGTCTCCTCGACGCTGACGACCCGGCCGAGGCCGTACCTGTCGTGGGTGACGCGGTCGCCGGGGGCGAAGTGCTTGCGCGGCGCTTCGGGCCGCGCTTGGAAGGGGCTGGTGGGCATGTGGCGGCGGGCTGCTGCATATTTCGTCATTTCCGGCCAGTATGCGCCGGAAGGCGCGGCAGCGGAACCATCCGGAGAGTTGAAGTCGGCGGCGTCGAAATCCGTGTGTCCTGCGGCACGTTCCGGACCTGCGCCCCGTGGCGTGCTGTGCCGCTCCTGGCCGGGACCGCCGGGAGGGCCCGGCGGCGGACGGCTCGGGATGGGAACCTCGACTGAGCTGGGGCGCAGGAGGGGCGGGAGGGTCCGGCAGCGGGACGTTGCGGCCTCGTGGACGGCTCCTCCGAAGCCCGGAGCGAAATTTCCACCCGTTGGCGGCCAGGGCCTGCTACAGTCGTTATTAGTTGCAGTAGTGGTTCCCATGAACTTTGTGTGCGCCTGCTGATGTTTTGCAGGCGCATTTTTGTTTCCCGGCTCTTTGCCCGGGTGGGTGCTCATCGCGGCGACTCGAGGCCCGCGCTCCGCGGGTTTCGGACAGCCCATGAAGGAGATTTTGATGGCTAATGGCACTGTGAAGTGGTTCAACTCGGAGAAGGGCTTCGGCTTCATCGAGCAGGAGGGTGGCGGCCCGGACGTCTTCGCCCACTACTCGAACATCAACGCCAACGGCTTCCGTGAGCTGCTCGAGGGCCAGAAGGTCGAGTTCGACGTCACGCAGGGCCAGAAGGGCCCGCAGGCGGAGAACATTCGCCCGCTGTAGTTTTTTCTGCTCCGGCACCCGCCCGGCAGCGAGGGCCCGCACCGAGACATGTTGCCCGGTGCGGGCCCTTCGGCGTCTTCGGGCGCCGTCGAAGCACCCCGGCCAGGCCGACGACCCCGACCGCCGGTGGCCGTCACCGACCAGGCGCCGCCCACGGACGAGGCGTCCCACGGGTCCGCCGTCCATGTTCCGCCCGCCGCATCTCCGGCCCGTTCCCTTGCGGTCTCCTCCGGCCCCGCGCCGCAGAGCCTTCCCCGTGACGCGCCGCCCGAAGGAAGGTCTCCCCGCATGAACCCCTCCAGTCGATCCTCGTACCGGAGAACCGAACCCTGTTCCGGGGACGGTTCCTCCTCCCGCGCGTCGGGTCAGGCCGACGGCCGGCGCTCCGGCGGTCGGAGCCAGGGCCGGGGTCCTTCGCGTGGCCCCTCCGTCCCGGACGAGTTCGCGATGCCGGTGAGCACGACCCCCGTGGTGCCACCCGTCGAGGCCTTCGACGAACTGGACCTGCCGAAGGCGCTGCTGTCGCTGCTGGCCCGCAAGGGCGTCACCGCTCCGTTCCCGATCCAGGCCGCGACCCTGCCCAGCTCGCTGGCCGGCCGTGACGTGCTGGGCCGGGGCCGGACCGGCTCCGGCAAGACCCTCGCGTTCGGCCTCGCAGTGCTGGCCCGCACCGCCGGCCGGCGGGCCGATCCGGGGCGCCCGCTGGCCCTGGTGCTGGTGCCCACCCGCGAGCTCGCACAGCAGGTCACCGAAGCCCTCACCCCCTACGCCCATGCGGTGCGCCTGCGGACGGCCACCGTGGTGGGCGGGACGCCGATCGGCCGCCAGGCGTGGATGCTGAACCGCGGGGCCGAGGTCGTGGTGGCCACCCCGGGCCGGCTCAAGGATCTGATCCGGCGCGGTGGCTGCCGGCTGGACCGGGTCGGCATCACCGTCCTGGACGAGGCCGACCAGATGGCCGACATGGGCTTCCTGCCGCAGGTCACCGAGATGCTCGACCAGGTCGCCGACGGCGGGCAGACGATGCTGTTCTCCGCCACCCTGGACCGCAACGTCGACCGCCTGGTCCGGCGCTTCCTGAAGGACCCGGTCACGCACTCGGTGGACCCGTCCGCGGCGGCGGTCAGCACCATGGAGCACCACGTGCTGCAGGTGCACAACTACGACAAGAACGCCACGGTCGCCCACATCGCCGCCCGCGACGGCCGGGTGATCATGTTCATCGACACCAAGAGCGGAGCGGACCGCCTGGTCGACGACCTCCTCGCGAAGGGCGTCAAGGCCGCGGCCCTGCACGGAGGCAAGTCCCAGCCGGAGCGCACCGGCACCCTGGAGCAGTTCCGCACCGGCGAGGTGACCGCGCTGATCGCCACCAACGTCGCCGCCCGCGGCATCCACGTCGACGGCCTCGACCTGGTCGTCAACCTCGATCCGCCCACCGACCACAAGGACTACCTGCACCGCGGCGGGCGCACCGCCCGGGCCGGCGCGTCGGGAACCGTCGTCACGCTGGTGCTGCCCAGCCAGCGCCGCGCGGCGGCCCGCTTGATGACCTCGGCCGGGATCACCCCCGTCACCACCAAGGTCCTCGCCGGCGGCGAGGAACTCGCCCGCATCACGGGTGCTCGGGTGCCCACCGGGGTGCCCGTCGTGATCGCCGCCCCCGCCGTCGAGCGCCCGCGCCGCAACGCCTCGGCCGACCGCGGCCGGCGCGGCCGTCCCGCTCACCCGGGCGGTGACACCAGGACGGCCTCCGGCCGGGACGAGCGCGGATCCTCCACCCGCCGCCGGGCACCGGGGCGCACCGCCCCCGCCGCGTAGCGCCTGGCGGGGTCGGCACATGGCCGGCCCGGCGAGGTCCGCGTGGGAAACGACGCACCTCGCCACCCGCCCCGTGCACCGCCTCGGATTCTCCCCGCAGCATGGGCGAGCGCGACTGCGGCGTCCCGGTTGACGGGGCTACAGCTCGCGAAAGTACACGGCCACGGGCAGCTTGATGCACCCGAGACTCTCGTACAGCGCTCGTGCCGGGGTATGGAACTCGTCGCCGCCGGTTCCGATTTCGGCGTACACGGCTCCGTGGGCACGCATGTGGCCGAAGGCGTGCTCACACAGATCGGTTGCCAGGTGGTTACGCCGGTGGTGGGCGCCAACGGCGAGGATGCTGATGGTCCCCCGCTCGCGGGCACGGTCGATCTCCCAGCCCACGTAGCCCGCGATCTCTCCGTCGAGGTCCGCGACCGCGACGTGCTTGTTGTGCTCCGGGGTGTGCAGTGCGGCGAGGAGCGCGCGGTAGTCCTCGCGCCACTGGCCGTGCTGCCGGGTGAAGACGAGCTCGCCGACCAGGGGGCGGAAGGAGTCCTCGTAGAACGGCCCGAAGGTCTCGATGGTGAGCTGGGTCAGCTGCGGAAGGTCACGCGGCTCGAAGCTGCGAATGATCATGAAGTGCGCCTCTCGCTGAGGAGGTCGACAACCGGAGAACAGGCATCGACGGGCTCGCTCGCGGCGAAGGCGGGCGGCGAGTGAGCCCTCAGCGGCGCATGCGCCGGGAGGCGAAGCATTGCATGCACAGCAGGCTACCGAGCGCCACCGTCGGGCGCAGACCTTTTTGAGTCCCCCGTCCGGGGACGGTCCGAACGCTGCCCGCCGGGGCACTACGATTTTCGGACCGGGCACCGCAGACCAGGTGTCAGAGGGGGGACCATGGCCATCGCGATCGTCGAGGCCGCCAGGCTCGCGAAGACGAACGGGCGCCGGTATGCGCGCCTGTGCGACTGGAAGGAGGAGCTCGACCAGCGGGCCGCCGCGGAGAACACCGGCCAGCAGGAGGCGCGCCGGCGGCTCTACGACGACGCCCTCGTCCCCTTCTGCGATGCCTTCCGACGTCTCAAGCGGGTGGAGCTGGCCGAGTTGGCCGCGATCCCGGCGTGGACGGCGGGTGGCGGGGTGGATGTCGAGCTGCGGCTGCTGCGCGAGGGCGCGGTGAAGGCCCTCGTCGGCGCGCTGGCCGGCGGTGCGGCCACCGGCTACGGCGTCGGGATGGGCACCTTTCTCGCCGTGGGCGCCTTCGCCACCGCCTCCACCGGTACGGCGATCTCGGGTCTGTCCGGAGCGGCGGCCACCAGTGCCACGCTCGCCTGGCTGGGGGGCGGCTCGCTGGCCGCGGGCGGCGGCGGGGTGGCGGCCGGGACGACGGTGCTGACCCTGGTCGTCGCGGCCCCGGTGGTCCTCTCGCTGGCCGCCGTCGGGGAGTGGCAGAGCCGCCGGCTCAGGCGCGGCCAGCAGGAGGCGGCGCGGGAGCTGGACCGGGCCGAGGCGGAGCTGGCCGAGGCCGAGGAGGCGGCCTCCGCGGTGCACGAGCGCAGCATGGAGATGCGGCGCGTCCTGCGGGACCTGCGGTTCGCGCTGCTGCGCCGGCTGCCGTCCTTCACCGCGCTGGTCGAGGGGTGCGACGACTACGCCCGGTACGACGCCCGCCGGCGGGCCGAGGTCGCGGCGATGGTGGACCTGGCGGCCCTCGCGGCCATGGTGATGAGTTGCCCGATCACCGACGCGGACGGGCGGCTGACCGAGCAGTCGGGGCGGGTCGTCGCGGACGCCGCGGCCCGGCTGCGGGCGATGGACACCGTCGCGTGAGTCCCGAGGGCTCCGAGCGCTCGGAGCCCGGCCGGGTGTGGCGCCGGGCGATCCCGAACGGCGCCGACCTGGCCGCCTGGGCCCTGGCCGACGCGGCCACTCGGCGGTGGGCGGCGGCGACCGCCGAGACGCTGCGGACACAGGAGACGGTGCGCCGGCTGGCCGAGCGCTACGCGAACATCGGCAACGCCCAGCGCGCGGGCCACCTCTTCGAGGTGATGCACGAACTGTCCTTCAACCAGCGGGCCGTCATGGCCGGCTCCGCGGTCCGGGCCCGGGTCACCGAGTGGGCGGTCGGCGGTTCTCCGACAGCGGCGGCCGATCTGCAGTTCGTCGTCGGCGGGGCCGTCGTCGGCGAGGCGCAGGCCAAGCTGATGGACGGTGTCGCCGGCACCGCCGCCCAGCTGTCCCGGCCGCACTACGCGGGGATGACGCGTCTGGTGGCCGCCGACCGGGCGGTGGCGGTCGAGGACCTGCTGGACCGCCGGCTGGCCATGGACCCCGGCGGCGTGCGGTACGCGGACTTCGCGGACGCCCGCGCCCACCTGACGGACCACCTCGACCACGGCGGTGTACGCAGCACCCCGGTCGACCTCGCGGACGCCCACCGCGCCGCCCGCGACCCCGTGCGCTGGGCCCGGAACCGGACCGCCCGGGCGGCGGGCGGCGAGGCCGCCGCCGCCGGAGTCGCGGCGGCCGCGGTCGGCGGCCTGATCGGCGCCGTCACGAGCGCCGCGACGCAGGCCGCCCGCGTCCGCGCCGGCGAGACCTCCGCGGCCTGTGCGGCGCTCACCGCATCGGCCGCCGCCGCCCGGGCAGCGGTTCGCTCGGGAAGCGCGGCCTCCCTGAGCTCGCTGGTGCGCACCGCCGCCAAGGCCGGCCGCCTCCCGGCGGTTCTCGGCGGCGGCGAACTCGCCTCCGCCACCGTCGGCGCGGCCTACGCCGTCGCGGAGGCGGGGCTGGACCTCGCCCGCGGGCGGATCGATGCGGCGCGGTTCGCCGAACGCAGCTGCGAGGCGACCCTGACCACCGCGCTCGGCTGGGGCTGCGGCGCGGCGGTGCAGGCGGTCGTGCCCGTGCCCGTCGTCGGGGCGCTGGTCGGCGGGCTCGTCGGTCAGGCCGTCGCCGTGCTGATCGTCCAGGGGCTCCAGGCCGCCTTGGTCGCGGCCCGCGCGGATGGCGGGGACGACGAGGGCCGCGGCGCTTCTGACGATGACGCCCTGGCCGTCGGCGTCGACCTCCTGGAGCGAGAACTCCTCACCGCGGCCGCGACCGCGGGACTCCTCAGGACCGCCCTCGACGCGCTGGACGGCGCCCGGGCGACGCCCGCAGGCGCCGTCGTCATGCCCCAACTCGCCTCCGTCGAGCGGGAACTGGCGACGGGAGATCCGGTCGGAGCACTCACCTCCCTTGCCGGCCTGACCGGCGAGGTCGGCGGCAGGCCCGTCTTCACGACCCAGGCCGACTTCGACCGCTGGATGGCGGACGACGAGGCCGTGCTGCGCCTCAACCCGAACTGGTGAGCGGCCCGCCCGTTCCGCGGCGTCCCGCAGTGACGAGCTGGAACACCTGCGTGCCGTCCATCGGGGCGCCATCGGCGTTCAGCCCGAATGCGGCCGCAAGGACAGCGGGGAGATCGGCCTCGGGGACAGCGACGCGCAGCTCCGCGAGGACGTCGGGAAAGTCGGCGTCATCGATCGCGCCCGAATACTCCTGGCGCAAGTGGTGGATGACCTCCACCAGTTCGGGCCTCAGCCGCATCCAGGCGCGGGACGTCCGGATCTCGTCCGCGACCTGGTCCATGAACCAGCGCATGACCTCGTACGGGATGTCCAGGTGCCGTCCGCGGGGATCGAAGCACACCGTCGGCTCGCGTGCCGGATCCTCGTCGGGGATGACCGCGGTCACCACGGCCCGTTGTTCCCGGACGAGCTCCAGTTCGAGGTACCAGGCGTCGTCGGGCACGGAGTACATCGCGGTGACCGCATAGTCGCGACCGGGGTGCGTGACCATCGTTCTCAGGCCTTCAGGTCGATCGGTGGTGTGGTGCGGTGTGGTGTGGACGTCGGCGTCCGGGGTCAGCCGCAGGCCGGCCGCGGCGAGGAAGTCGGTGAGTTCGATCCGGCCGCCGTCGGTTCCGTCGTCCCAGCTGCTCCAGAGCCTCGACGCCTCGCCGTCGATCACGGAGACGCTTCCGTGCTCCTCCATCGAGTACGGTACGTGCGGCGGGTCGGGACGCAGAGACACACCGGTCGAGGGTGCGTGGAACAGCACCGGGCCCAGACCCTCCAGGTGAAGCCACAGGTGCAGCAGCGACGGATCGTCGGCCGCGTAGTGATGCCAGGCCGTGGTCACCTTCAGCAGCCGCTTCCCGATCAGGTCGGCGGCAGACAGCTCGTCATCGTCGATCACCCGCCGATGCTTGCACGGCCTCACCCGGAGGTCACGCGAATTGTCGTCGCTCAGTACCACCTGCGGCCTATGGGCGCCATGACGCCTTCTCCTGGCGAGATCGCATGCCCGAGGGCTGGAGGAAGGAGCTCACCGACCGCTGGCAGCCCGAGCAGAACTCCGCAGGCTGACCACGGACAGCCGCCCCCTGCGGGCCGGTGCCAATTGTCCGTGCCGCGCGAGGGGTTGACCCTCTACGGTGATGGGGTGACGATTCCGTGGACCCCACTGCCCTACCGCGACGGCGCCGCCGCTCCCCTGCGCGAGGACGTCCCCGCAGCCCTGGAGACGCCGCTACGGGAGTGGATCCACTCCGCCGTGCTGCGCCATGGCGGGGAGGTGTGGCGCAGGGTCGCGATCCGCTGCGACCTGGTCCTGGACTCTGAGGACGGCTCCGACGAGCCCGACATCGACTACCCGCACCGCCTCGCCTACTGGGCGCCGGCGGGGCGGTTGCTGGAGGTGGTCGACGCCCTGCTGGATCTGTTGCCGGTCCCGGTGCCGGCCGTCGTGGCCGCCCTGCCGGCCGCCCCGGCCGGGGACGCGCCGAAGCCGGGTGTGCTGATGTCGCTGATGGCCGGGGTGGGCAGGGTGGCCGCCCAGCAGGGGGCGGTGAGCCGCAGGCCGCTGCAGCAGCTGCTGGACGACGCGCGCTCGCGCTACACGGTCCGCTCCGACGGCCGGGCCCTCGTCGCGCGGATCGACCCGGCGGTCGCGCGCACGTTGCTGGCCGCAGCCGAGAGTGCGGACCGGCCGGAGCGGGGGTCGGCCTCGGAGCACCTGACCGAGGCGATCACCCAGGCGTACGCCCTCGTCCCGGACCCGGTGAAGGCGTACAGCGAGGCGATCAAGGCGGTGGAGTCCGCCGCGCACGCCACCCTGGACCCCAAGCGCGACCGGGCGACGCTCGGCACGATGCTCGGCGAGATGCCGAAGATCGCGCACAAGCTGGTCTTCGACATCGAGGGCGCCGATCCGCAGGAGGGCGTCGAGATGGTGCGCCGGATGATGAAGCAGCTGTGGGACGGCCAGACCAGCCGCCACGGCAAGCAGCGGCCCACCCGCAAGGAGACGCAGGCCGAGGCGAAGGCCGCGGTCCATCTCGCCGCCGTCCTGGTGCAGTACTTCTCCTCCGGGGCGATCCGCCGGGCTTGAAGCCTCGGTCCGGTCCGGTTCGCCGGATCGCCGGTTCGAGGTCGGCAGCGCCTTGACCCGAGGACGGAGGCTCAGGCCGGCTCCACGAAGCGAGCTCCTGGCCCCGGCGTACGCACGATCTCCGACGACGGGAGGTGTGCGTGGCCGGCAGCGCACTCCAGAATGACGCGCACCGGTTCGTCGCAGCGCTCGCCGTCCTCGGCCGCACGATGGCGCACCACCACCGACGGCCCCTCGGGGTCGGCGAGGTACTTGTCGCCCCACTCCAGCAACGCCACCAGTGTCGGCCGCAGGTCGAGGCCACGCGGGGTGAGCCGGTACTCGTAGCGCTGTCGCGCGCCCGGTTCCTGATAGGGGAGGCGTTCGAGCACACCGGCCTCGACCAGGCCGTCGAGCCGGGCGGCGAGCAGGTTGCTGGCGATGCCGAGGCGGCTGCGGAAGTCGCTGAACCGGGTCGCGCCGTCGATGGCCTCCCGGATGATCAGCAGCGACCAGCGCTCCCCGACCACCGACAGCGCGCGCGCCACCGAGCAGTTGACAGGGTCTATCCGTCGTGTCTCCCGCATGTGGTCCACCCTACCCAGCTGGATTGACAATCTCAATTCAGCGGGACTACGATCCGGCACCACCTGGGTTTAAAAGATAAACTAAGGAGGCCTTGGCGCCATGCCGATGCTGGACGTGTACATCCCCGAGGGCACCTTCCCCGTCGACCGGGAGGCGGCCTTGATGAATCAGATCACCGAGATCCTCATCCGCCACGAGGGCTTCGACCCCACCGACCCGACCACACGCTCGGCCTCCTGGGTGTTCCTGCACCGCCCGGCCGCCGTCTACGTCGGTGGCGCGCCCGCGGAAGCGCCTCACTACAAGGTGGTCCCCTCCGTCCCGGAGGGCCAACTGGACTCCGGGAAGCGCGCCGGCATCGTCCGCGAGGTCGCCGAAGCGATCCTGGACGCCGAGGCCGGTGCGTGGCCGCGCGACCCCGGGCGAATCTGGGTGTTCCCCACCGAGATCCCCGAAGGTCACTGGGGATCGTTCGGTGAGATCAGGCCGCTGCGACGCATCATCAGCCGGCTGACCGGCGACAGCGCCGAAAAGGCGGCGAAGCTCGCCGCCGAACGCATCGCCGCCAGCCGCGTCGAGCACACCCGGATCCCGGAGACCTCACGCTGACCACGGTCGCCGGGATCGACACGAGCGAGAAGCCGCACCGTCTGGCAGTCCTGGCAGGCGGGTGCGGTGTCGGCGGTGACACTCGGCCTGGCAGGTCCGCCCAGACCTCCAGCCGCGCCGCAGTCGTCAACCCCAGCTGCCCGACGGTGTGAGGGCCATTCCTCGAACCAGAAGTCCAAGCCGAGGTTCACGGCGGGCAGAACGTCCGACGTCCTGCCCGCCGTGAACCTCGGCAAGGGTCTGCGGCGTGACCTGCCGTGCAGCGCCCTTCGAATGGGTAGTCGAGCAGTTGGGTGGTGATAGTCCGGAGGTGTGACCGCCGTCGTCCCCTTCTCCCGCCCAGCGCGCCCCGAGCCCGCGCCGGGCGATGCCGAGCGGGCGCCGAGGGAGCTGATGGCGCTGCCCGGCGCGAGCCGGGACGTGCGCTGGTGGCGGCTGGTGGAGATCCGCCACGTGCCCACGGTTTGGACCGGCTCCTGACCGGCCGGGCCACGGCCTACGACGGCAGCCCCGCCGCCGCCCTCGCGGTCGAAGCCAGCGATCACCACATGGCCCTGATGAAGCGCCACGCCGACCTGAAGAACGAGTTCTACGGGCGCTTCTCGGCCGCCGAGACCGCCCGGATCCCGGACACCGTCGCCGACAAGAACGCCGAGATCCTCGAACTCCGTCACCAGATCACCCGGCTCGCCCTGGCCGGCGCCGTACTCACCGAGCGCCTGAACGACGCCGGGGGCCGGCCTGGTGCTGCTGGCAACGTCGTGCGGCTCCTGGCACCTGACCGCCGGTCGGTCGGCGCGGGCCGGGCACAACCAGGCCGCAGCGCCGCCCGCGGGCGCCGGTCACGCTGCGCGCCGCCCGCCGCGGTCCGCTACGGCGATCCAGACCAGGGCCGAGCACAGGAGTGCCGCAGTGGCGAAGGCCAGCGGGCGTGTGGCGGAGTCCTCCCGCGCACCGGCGGCGAGCGCGCCGGCCGCTGACAGGGCGAGGGCCGTGGCCGGCAGTGCACGAGGGCGTCGCTCGGGGCCCACCGCGGCGGTGGGCGGCAGCAGTCGGGCCGCGAGGCTGTAGCAGGCGCAGGCCAGGAGCGTGGCTCCCAGCGCGTCGCTGGGCCGGTGCCAGTAGAGGGCTTGGACGGCGGCAGCGGTGAAGGCGAGCCACAGCATTCCGGCAGCCGCGACGTAGGGGCGCATACGCGGAGAGGCGACGAGCGCGGCGCCGAGGGTCAGGCCGGCAGCGATGGCCACGTGACCACTGGGGAAGCTCGCCCCGGTGAGTCCGTCCGTAGCTCCTGCCAGGTCTGGACGGGGCAGGACGGCCCGGAACGCCTCCGTGCCTCCGACCGTGGCCACCACAACGCTGATCGCCGCGCAGCCGTGCCACCGGCACCGCCGCACCAGGGCGACGGCCGCGATCAGGACCGTGCCCGCGGCTAGGGTCGGCATGGCCGAGTCGTGCATCAGCAGTGGCGGGCCCCATCCGTCAGATGGACCGGTCCACTGGAAGACCCACGCGCTATCGGCATATCCCTTGATCAGCGAGTTCTCCGCCAGTTGCCCGAACCTGGTGGCGACAGCGATCACGTAGACCGCAGTGAAACCGAGGAGGAACAGCAGTGCTGGAGCCCGGACGGACGGCCGTATCGTCCGGGAAGGGCCAGGGGCCCGTCCGGGGACGTCTGGCCGGATTGTCGACAGGCTCGGGCGATCTTGCTGAGTCAATGCTTTCTCTTTCCGTGGGGCAACGGTCCGGCCGCGTCTCCTCTCCCCGGACTGGCCGGGGCCGTCCGGTTGCGGAGTCGTGCTACCCGTGGGGCGTGCCGTTGTGCCGGCGCTGTGCGGCGATTGCCAGGGCTGGGAGGGGCATGATCAGGCCGAGGAGGACGGCCAGGCTCGGCAGGGACTCCATGAGCCAGTCCGGCTGGAGGACGACCGCCTGCGTGCGGACGATGGCGAACGCGGCGACGGGGATCAGCCACCGGTAGTCACCCGTGGCGGCTGTGGCTACCCATGCGACGGCCAGCGCAGCGACTTCGAGAGCGAGCTGGCCGCGCTGGAACCACGGATCGCCTGAAGTGATGTGCAGGCCTCCGGCGACGGCCATGGCGAGCGCCACCGGTACGAGCCAGCCGTACGAGCGGCGGCGCAGCCGGCCGGGACGGCAGACCGTCAGGACTGCGCAGGTCAGGAGCAGGGCGCCAGGGAGCACCAGGTCGTGGGCCCGGATCGGGGCGGCCAGCCCGTAGTAGCCCGGGCCTACCCGGCCCTCGTCACCGAAGATCGTTGAGCTGCCGACCGTGGCACCGGCGTAGATCATGGTGGCCGAAGCCGGCAGCGCGATCCACGGGTTGCCGCGCAGTAGGGCGACCAGGCAGGCCAGCGGGAGCAGGCCGTAGGGCAGGATCCGTGTCTGCGTGCCGGGGCCTTGTGCCCACGGGTACCAGCCGGCGAACCGGAAGCCGATGGCGTGCCCGCTGGGATCGATGCGCAGTGCCCAGTCCCACACGTCTTGCAGGTACGGCACAAGTGCCAGGGCGGCGAGTACGAGGGCGGCCAGATGGGCGCCGTCCAGCCACCACGGACGGGCCGGGTCGTCGGCGGCGGCACGGGCACGGGTCTGCACCCCTCCGCGCACCAGCGCGACCGCCTCCCGCAGCGGGGGCCAGGAACGGCCGGGGTACGCCTCGGCCAGAGTGGCCAGCAGTTCCTCCCCCTGCCGGGAGCGGTATGCCCTGGGGTAGGCGGCAAGCAGCAGACGGTTCATGCCCTGGTGACCCCTGCTATCCGCGAGCGCCCGATGACGACGGCCGCTGCCTGCTCCATGCGCAGCGCCTCCCGGTGGAGCGTGTCGGCACCGTCCTCGGTGAGCCGGTAGTACCGCCGTGCCCGGCCGTCCACGATCTCCTCGCGGTCGGTGGCCACCAGCCCGGACCGCTCCATCCGCTCCAGCGCACCGTAGAGGGTGCCGACAGCGAGCCTGAGTCGGCCGTTTGAGGCCTGCTCGGCGGCCTTGATGATGCCGTAGCCGTACAGGGGCCCGTCCACGAGCGCGGCAAGGATGAAGTACTGCGGTTCCGTCAAGAGCGGCTTTTGTCTCGTCACACCCGCGAGCATATATCGAGCATCGATATATCGCGTTCGACAGCCGCCCCGGAGCGCGCGCCAGGAGCAGGGCCTCCACCGCGTCTGGGGGGTGGGATCGGGGACAAGCACGGCCGATCCTGCCGCTACGCGTCAGCTCTTGTTTGCGCCGTGAGGCGCCGTTGGTCCAGTGCTGGCTTCGGCTGCGACGGTCATGGCGGCGTGGGTTCGGCCCCTTACATCGCGGGACCCCCGGGGCAGGTAACGATGCTGGCGCACAACTCCGGCACCGAGGAGGTGGACGTGCACGCGGTGGCGCTGTGTGCGGCTACCCGACCGGTGGGGCCGCAGGCGCCCCCGTGCCCCGATCCCCACGGCCGAGGGCGCCTGGGTCCGGGGGGCGAGGACCTCACCTACCCCGCCGCCGCGTGGCGGGGTAGGTGGGTGGTGTGTCGTGGTCGTCCGTCATCCGGGCCCGCGCTCAAGGCCGAACCCGACGCGCCGAACCCGGAGGTGGCCGCCGCGGCGCGTCGCTTCCTGGAGCACGACCGAGCGGTGCCGGCAGGCCGGGGCTCGCCACGACGGGGACGGCTTGGACGCTCCGTCCTGGCGCCACCCCCGAGACCGCTGCGGCGGGGGTGGTACCAGGGGCGCGGGTCGGAGCCGCTGGTACCGATGCGGGCAGGTGCTGCCGGTCAGACGTAGCGGTAGGAGAAAGCGGTTGCGCGGTTCTGGTACTGGGCGACGTGCGAGTCCTGTCCCGCGAACGGACCCTGGATCGCCATCCACAATCCGCTGTGCAGCACCTGGAACATCACCTTGCCGGATCCGGGGTCCCGGGAGATCCAGAACTTCTGGTTCTGTCCGAGGTAGCTGTCGCAGCCGGCGACGGAGAACCAGTAGCCCTCCGCCTGGTAGCTCCCCCAGAGGGTGACGCAATCGCCGCCTATCTTGGACTTCAGGATGTAGTCGGCGGTCTCCGGCGCGCCGGGCCACTGGCAGACCTCCCATTTCTGGGTGTCGGCGCCCGTCCACTTCCGTTGAAGCACTGCCTTGTTGGTGCTGTTGACGTCGTACTCCAGGACCATGTCCGCGGTGGGTGTGTCGATCCGGTAGTACCCGTCGCAGGTCCAGCCCTTCCAGTCATGGCCGGCAAGGCGCTGGGCCCCTCCGGCCGGGCCGGCTCCGGTCCCGGTGTCGGCCACTGCCGGCGTCGCGAGCAGAACCACCGCAGCGGCGGTGGCGACGGCCGCCCGAGCGGCCCGGGCCGTTGCGCGTCCGGTCGACGGGAAGCGTCCGGCGGATCGGCGGGCGGGGTGTGCGGTGCCGCTGGTCATGTTCTCCTCCTCGGTGGGTTCCACGACCTGGTCAGCAGCCCAGTCGTATCTGGGCGGCCCGACGCAACGTGCCGGCGGGCTCCTGGGTCGTGCACGAGACGGTGCCGATCTGCGGGGGCTCGAAAGTGGTGAACGTGCCGAAACCGCCGCTGAGCGCGTTGATCCACACGCCGGTGGTGGGGCTGGTCTCGGCGCAGAGGTACTTGACCCACTCGCCCTCCACCTTGCGGGTGCCCCGGTAGATGCCGTACAGGCCGGGCTTGTTGAAGTTCCACGTCGTGGTGACCTGGGTCGTCTTCGTGCTCGACGTGGTCTTCATGACGGAGAAGCCGACCTTGGCCTCCACCTTGACGAAGAAGGGGGAGAGGCTTGCGCCGATCTCGGTGCTGTGGTTGACCGTAGTGGTGACCGAGTCCGTGTTGATCAGCGACTCGGTGCGCTGGCCGGTCGTTCCGTCGGCGATGTACAGGGACAGGTAGTCGGTGATGACCGGGTCGACCCGGTAGGACATGATGTCCACCCAGGTGGGTTCGACGCTGGGATTGCACGTGGTCGTCGGGGGCCTCGGAATCGGGGTCGCCTGGGCGGTCCCGGCGCCGAGCGCGCCGAACGAGACGAGTGCGGAGAGCGCCACGGCGACGGGCGCTGCGGCGCTTCGGCGGCAAGCGAGGCGGATCACTGCGAACTCCTAAGGGCCGAGAGGGGCACGCGGGGTCAAACGCATCCACGTCACCGAGCCACGCTGGAGCGGGGCACCGTGGATCATGGGCGGGACCAGCAGCTGTGACGGCTTCGGGGCGGGCGGGTTCTCCGGCGAGCACTATGCCTACTGGGCCGGAGATGCCTCGGCGTTCATGCCGAAGAAATCATGCTCGCGTCAAATGTGCGCTCACAATCCCAGATACCTGGGAGTCGGCCACCGCTTCCCGACGGGTGGCCGGCGGCACGCTCGCGCTGACCTCGAACCAGGCAATGCCGAAGCGAATGAACCCTGCGGACCTGCGCGGACCGGCTGCCGCCCGCCCGGCCGGTTGTGCGCCGAAGCCGGTTCTGACGGATCGCCGGAGTGTCAAGGCCGGTCCTTGATCGCGGCCCTGCGCTGCGCACTGTCGTCACCGTGCCGGGCATTGGACTCCCACACCTGGGGCGTGGCGGCCGCGTACAGCATGAACAACTGCTTGGCGGTCGTCGCTCCGTGCGGACTCTTCTGGAGCTGCCGGAACTGTCGAACGAGCACCTGACCCCGGGCGGGGTGGTCGTCCGCACCACCTGGCACGAGCCCGCTTGCCCGGCCTGGGCCCGGCGGTGACCACCAGCACGATGGCCGGGCCGGTTCGGGTGCGGGTGTGTGCCGACGAGGGCTTGGCCGCGTTCACGGCCCCGTCTGTGCGCGCGGAGAATAATTCGAGTTCGCGGTCGGGAAATTAAGGTTCCGGAGGGCCTGTAATTTCTTTCCGAAAGGTGCCGGTCTGCAACTGGCAGTACCGTGTTCTGTATCGAAGGAGTGGTTCATGAGTTCTCAGGTGAAGGCATTCGGGTTCGGCATGCCGTGGGAATCGCTGTACGGCTACAGCCAGGCCGTTCAGGTAGGTGAGACCGTATACGTGTCAGGCCAGTTGTCCCATGACCGGAACGGAGACTTCGTGGGGGCCGGCGACTTCGAACTGCAGGTTCGCACCACGCTGGAGAACCTTGACCTGGTACTGAGGCAGTTCGGGGCTGAACGGAGCCAGATCGTGGAAACCACGGTCCTGGTGAGGAATCTGCGGGAGAACTTCGAAGCGGCAGCACGCCTCCACGCCGACTACTTCGGGGAGCACCGGCCCACCAGCACGGTCATGGGCATATCGGACTTGGCGCTGCCGGACCAGCTCGTGGAAATCGGTGCCCTTGTCCGTCTTGATGTGAAGCCCTAGCTGTACTGACCCGTCAGGTTGGGGACGCGGCTGGCGAGTGGCTTGCCTGCGAGTGTGGTGTGTCCGCGGTGGTGATTGCAGGTGTGGAGCCAGCCGGGGTAGGCGTCTCGGCGTTCCCGCTCGGTTCGGTAGGGCCTGGCGTAGGCCCATTCGTCGATCAGGGTGCGGTTGAAGCGTTCGACCTTGCCGTTGGTCTGCGGCCGGTAGGGGCGGATGCGTTTGGCGTGATGCCCTCGACGGCGAGGGCATCACGCCAGGCGAACGACTTGTAGCAGGCGCCGTTGTCGGTCATCACGCGTTGGACGGTGATCCCGGCCCGGGCGAAGAACGCGTTCGCCCGGTGCCAGGACGCGGCGGCGGTCTCCTTGCGTTCGTCGGGCAGGATCTCGCTGAAGGCGAGGCGGGCCGGTCCCCAGCGGCGCAGGACGCGGACCTTCACGATGCGCCGCTCCGTGCGGACGGGCGGGCGTCGCGGGCGGGGGCACGGTCGGAGGGACGGCGTGCGAAGGCGGCGGCGGACCTTACGCGGCCGATGTCCTGCCGGCCGACCGCCCCGGTCCTCTTCGGGTGACCGATGAGGCGCGCCGCCTGGAACTGGGGGAACCGGAGTGCACCGGCGGCTGCTGTGGCTTCCTGACCGTGGTCGTGCAACGGTCTGGGGAGATCGTGCAGTGGTCGGACTGGGAGATGCCCCGGGAGTCTCCATGCGACGCCGATCCCTACCCTCTGCCTGCCGGAGTTCCACTTTGACGCGAGTCAGTACGACACCGAATTGGCTCGCGCCGAGGCGGCCCGTTCGTGGCACATGCGACCGTAGCCCGGGACTGCGTGACCCCGCCCGGCCAGGGTCTTTGTCGAGACCGGCCAGCCCACCTACGAGTACTGCGACTGCTGGAGCTTCCTCCACTGGGCGATGGAACTGCTCGTTGACGACGGCCGGCCCGGCCGAAAACTTCGGTGAGACGGGACAGCCGGCTGTCCTCTGGCAGGTCATCGTGGCCGATTGACAGGTGATCTTGACCGACGCCAGGCTTCTGCCATCAGATCCTGACCAGGGCTGCGGACCGCGCCGGATCCTGCGGGATGCTCGGTTCATGCGCGTAGTCGATGGAGTCGCCGCTACGAAGGCCGGCTCGCCAACCTCGGCATCAGCGCGTAGCCGGCGAGAGCTGCGACGGCCCGGGCATCCGCCCGGGCCGCTCCCGTTGGCCCTTCCGGCAGGGCCAACGCACTACCACCCGTGATAGCGGTCTGGCCCTACCCGCCCCTACCTGCCTGCCCCTACCCGCGGGGCCAGATGCGATGCCCGCCTTCTCCTCCGACACCGCCGACGCGCCTGCTCCCGCTCATCCGGGGGCCGCGTGTCGTTTCGGACGTTGATGGTGCCGAGCGCCGTTCCGGAGGCTACCCCCGGGTACGTTCTGTAGGCTTCCGGCCCAACTGATGTTTCATCAACTCCCTTAGGGGGCAATGCATGGGGCCGCTTTCCGTGCCGGGTCGACTTGTCGGCGGGAGGTACCGGCTCGTCCGCCCGCTGGGGGCCGGGGGCATGGGGCAGGTGTGGGTCGCCCGGGACGAGGTGCTGAACATCGATGTGGCGATCAAGGAACTGCAGCTCGATGAGGGCGGCTCCGAGGGCGGGCACGAGGAGGCCGTCGCCCGCGCGATCGCGGAGGCGCGGCACGCGGCCGCCCTGCGCGACCACCCGAACATCGTCGCCGTGCACGACGTGGTCACCGAGGACGGAGGCCCGTGGACGGTGATGCGCCTGGTTCACGGCCGCTCCCTGGCCCAGGAGCTGCGCAGCCGCAGGGTGCTGCCGGTGGAGGAGGCGGCCGCGGTCGCCGGAGGCGTGCTGCGCGCGCTCGCGGCGGCGCACCGAATCGGGATCATCCACCGGGACGTCAAGCCCTCGAACATCATGCTCGCGGATGACGGCACCGTGCTGCTCACCGACTTCGGTATCGCGAAGAACCACGCCGACACCAAGCTGACGGCCACCGGCTCCATCGTCGGCTCGTTGGAGTACGTCGCGCCCGAGCGGTTCGACGGAGGCCGGGACACCCCGGCCGTCGATGTGTTCGGCCTGGGGGCGACGCTGTACGAGATGCTGGAGGGGATGTCGCCGTTCCGGCGCGACACGGCGGTGGCCATCATGGCCGCGATCGCGCTGGGAGAGGCTCCCCCGCCGCTTCGGGCCGGGCGGCTGGCGCCGCTGCTCGCCGCTCTGCTGGCCAAGGCGCCGGAGGCGCGGCCGGACGCGGTGCGGGCGCTGGCCTTCCTCGGGGACGGGGTCGGGCAGGGGGCGGCTTACCGTCCGGTGGAGGGCCGGTCGGTGGTGCCCGTCGGTGAGGTCGCGGCGCACCCGCCCACTGTCCCCGACGGTGAGACTGTCCCCGGCTCCGCCCGGCCGGGAACGGCGAGGCGCCGCCGGAGGTCGTTGATCGCGATCGCCACCGCGGTGGCAGTGGCCGCTGCGGGGCTGTCCTGGGCCTTGGTCCGTGAGAGCGGCACCTCTGACGATTCTCCGGTCATCGCCGCCCCTGCCACCACCACCGTGCCCGCCGATTGCCTGCCCGTGGCCGCCACGGCGCAGCCGCAGGTGGACGTGCAGCAGGCCGCGGCCGGTACGCAGGCCGGCTCCGCAGTAGGGCGCCCGGAGCGCATCAGCGTCTTCTCGGGGGTGGGGGGAGGCTCCCTGAAGGAGTTCTACTACGACACCAATGCCTCGCGGTGGGGGCCCGGGGACACCCTCCGGAAGGACGACGGAAAGGCGCTCGTCGAGTCCGTCAAGCCGGGGACGCAGCCGGTCGCTGTCCTGCACAACGGGATTACCCGGGTGTACCTGGTGGACGGCAATGGGCACCTCATTGAGGCCGCGATGGAGAAGATCGGCGCGAGTTGGAATGTGTTCGACTTCACCGAGTGGTCCAACGGTCCGCTGTCGAGGAGCACACCTGCGGTGGTGGTGCGCGACGGGAGCATCAGCATCTTCACCGTCGATCAGGACCACAAGCGCCTGAAGGAGGCGTACCTGAACGACGCCCCGAAACGCTGGCTGTCCGCAGACCTGGTCGAGGCCGGCACCGGGCCGACGGTCGACCCTGGAGTGTCGCCGGCGGCGATCTACGACCCGAAGACCAAGACGACCTGGATCTACACGGTGGACACCGGCGGCGGCCTCTGGGAGTGGAACAGCGGGCCCGGGGGCGGCGAATGGTCCAGCAAACCGCTCCCTGACACGGTGCGCAAACCTGCGGCCGGGACAGCACCGGTGGTGGCGGCCTACCAAGGGGCCAACTTTCTGTTCACCGTGGGTAAGGAGGACCACCTGTGGGTGGCGCGCCTGGACAGAGCACCGGGAGGGATGGCCGGGGAGCCGAGCAGCGTGGACCTGACGGCGGCCTGCGGGATCACTTCCGAGGGGACACCGACCGTGCTCGTGAACGGTGCCGGTGTCAGCGTCTTCGCCGTCGCCCCCGGCAGCCGGCACCTCCAGGTGACGAGCCTTGCGGACGCCCGCGGCAAGTGGAGTCGCAGGCAGGACCTGTTCGAGGCGCCGGTCGGTGTGCCCCCGGTGGCCGCTGGCTCGCCTCCTGCGGCCGTGGCACAAGAAAGCGGGGTCTGGTTGGCGGTCGAGGATGCTGACAGGGGCAAGTGGAATGTGACCGGCCAGGGCGGTCGGTGGGCCGCGAAGAATGTGGTCAAAAGCAGCCGGACGGCTTCCTCCGGGCGGACCGGGTGACGATTCTCGCGTCCGGCGCACCAGGTCCGCCACGACCACGGGGTAGGCCACGCGGGCATCCGCTGGGGCAGGCGAGCGCGCCCCGCGGCCTGATCACTTACTGACGTTCAAGCTCGCACAGTCCGCGACGCCCAGCTCGGACAGCACCGCACGAAGCCGCTCCGGGGCCGTAGCAGGGGCCGGGTCCTCCGCGACTTCGAGGTCGAGATGGCATTGCCCCATGCCGCGGCCCGCGCCGGTGACCTCGCCCGGTTCGGGGCCGAGCAGTCCTCAGGGAACCGCACATCCCAGCCCCCACCTGCCACCGTCTGCGCCGCGGCGCAGAACTGACCGGGCACAGGGAGGCCTTCCTTGCCGCCCGCAGCTGCCCGCAGTCGGCTGCGGCCGCGCTCCCGGCCGGCACCGTTGCGGCGGCCCTGCTCGGCGCCGCCCTGGGCATCACCGTCCAGCACCGCCCGGACCCGGACCCGGACCCGGACCCGGACCGCCGGCGGCTCGTAACGGGTATCTCTGTGCCGACGCGCTCTGCGGCACTGCGTCCCGCACCTCGTCGGACACCCGACCCCCTGCCTGCGCCGGGGCGGCCGCTCCCGGGCCGGAGCGCCCGGGCCGGAGCGCCTGGGCCGGTCCGGGCGCTCCGGCGCCGTGGGGCGGGCCGCAGGGCGGGGGAGTCGGACAGGTCTCAGTCCGCGGCCTCGCAGGCGAGGTGCGGGATGCGGCGCCGAGCAGGGGGCCGGAGCCCGGCGATGCCGAGCCGCCCGGCGAGGAGCAGGGCCGCAGCCGCGGGCACCATCGCCCAGGCGGGCAGGTCGCCCGGATCGACGTGGCCGGCGAGCAGGCCGCTGCCCGTGGCGGCGCCCGCGGCGGAGCCGAGGTACATCGCGGCCATCTGGAACGCGACGACCGGCATCGCGTGTTCGGGCCGGTCCCCGGTCAGGGCCTGCTGCAGGGTGGGGACGCCGGCCCATCCCGCCGCTCCCCAGCACGCCGCCGCGACGAGCCACACGGCCGGGGAGGTGAGGACCCACAGGGCGGCGAAGCTCCCGAGCAGCGCGGCGGGCAGGACGATGAGCAGCGCCCGGGGCCCGTAGGCGTCCAGGGACCTGCCGACGAGGGCGGAGCCGGCGACGCCGCCGATGCCCCAGGCCCACACCAGTTCGAAGCCCCAGCCCTGGAGTCCCCGGGCCTCGGCCATGGGCAGCAGGTAGGTGTAGAGCCCGAGGCTGGCCGCGCCGAGGAGGAACGCGGCAGCGATCCCGGTGAGGGTCCTCGACGACTTCAGCACCGCGAAGGCGGGACCGCGCGAAGCCGGTAGCGGGGGGATCGTGCGCGCCTTGGCGGCCAGTGCTGCCATGCCGAGGAGGCCGACCGCGACGACCAGGCCCATCGTCCATCGCCAGTTCAGCCGGTCGCCGATGGCCATCCCGACCGGCACTCCGGCGACCGTCCCGGTGGACAGTCCGAAGGTCACCATGGCCATGGCGCGCCCTCGTTCGTGGTCGGCGGCCATCGCGGCGGCGGCCGCGGTCGCCACCGCGGTGAGCACACCGGCACCGGCGCCCGCGATCACCCGCGAGACGAGGAAGACCTCGATCCCCGGCGCGAGCGCGGTGATGAGATTGCCGAGATTGAACACCCCCAGCGCGATCAGCAGCGCCCTGGCGGTACTCCCGCGGACCAGCGTGCCCGACAGCGACGGCCCGGCCAGGGCGTACGCCGCGGTGAAGCCCGTCACGCCCAGGCCGGCCGCCGCGACCGTCGTGGTGAGCGAGTCGGCGATCGAGGGCAGCACTCCGGCGAGGACGTAGGCGTCGACACCCAGCGCGATCGCGGCCGTGACAAGGGGCCAGACGCGGCGGATCACGCGTCCTCCTCGGCGGGAGCGGCCTCCTGGTACCCGTTGAGGACCGTGCCGATCAGGCCCGGGAATCGCCTCTCCAGGTCGTCCTGGCGCAGCCGGATCATGCACTTGCGCCCTTCGGCTCGGACGAACACCACCCCGGACTCGCGCAGCAGGGAGGTGTGGTGCGTGAGCGTCGACCGCGGCAGGTCCGGCCCCAGTTCGATGCTGTCCACCTCGCCGCGCTCCGCGAGCACCCGCACCATCGACAGCCGCAGCGGCTCGCTCAGCGCGAAGAGCACCCGCGGGATCGCGATCTCGTCAACCTCGGGATGCTCGTACACCCGTGACGGCGACATCGGCACCACCTTCAATCGTTCGACTATTTCCGCACGATAATAGTGCGGGAATTCTCGAACGATCAAGTCGGCCGCCCACCCCTCCGGACCGTCGGGGACGAAGCGGCCGGAGTCGGCGCGGATCCGGCCGCGCAGCCCGGCCAGAGTGGAGGCCGCCCTCCCCGGGAGGGGCCCGCACCACCCCGCTCCCGTGCCGCTCGTCCAGAACCTGGCGGGTGAGCCGCACCAACCCCTTCACCGTGCCCTTGGAGCGGCCGCGCTGCCGTCGCAGCGCCTCCAGCACCGCTGCGACGCCCCTCTCGTCGCGCGCCCGATCGCCCGGTGCGGCCGACCGGCCCGGTGGTGCGGCGGTCGACCAGGCCCCACAGCCCCTGGCGCCGGTGGCTCAACCGACACCGCTGCACCGCGCTGACAGCGACGTGTGTCCCCCCAGCGCGGCGAACTCGTCGGCCAGGCCCCTGATCCGGCCGACGACCGCGGCGAGCGCGGACCGGATCCGGCCGACGGCCTCCTCCGCGATCTCGATGTGAGGACGGGCCACCGCCCTACGGCGGGGCGGCTTCCGGGCCGCCGTCCACCGTTGCCGTGTGCGGCCACCCGCGCCGCCGTTGTTCGCCCGCCACCGCTCGCTGCGCCGCGCCGCCTGCCCGCTGCAGTGCGGTCGTCGTCGCCCTGGCCGCCCGTCGCTGCGCCACAGCCACCTTCCAGGGCCGGCTCGAAGGCGAAGGCGAAGCCCGACGAGCAGCCCGCCGCGGCTACTGACCTGTGACGGCGAACCCGGATCGGTTGCCAGCGGCGGACCGGTGGCGGGAGGGCCGGGTGCGGCATGCCGGGCTCCACTCGGTGGAGGACCGCACCCCGTGGGCGGCGCCGGAGCCTGTCGCGGGGGTTGTCGCGAGCAGCCGTCAGGGGTTGTGGATCGGGTCGCCTGAGCCGGTCAGGTCGCGATGGGGGCGAGGAGGTAGGCGCCCCGTGCGATTCCTTGCAGGACGAGGTCGGCGGTTTCCTCGGCGGTCAGATCGCTGGAATCCAGGACGTGGTCCTCGTAGGCGCCCAGGCCGCTGAACTGGTTGTGCAGCGACCGGATCGGCGCGGGGTCGGTCAGTGCATCACCGGTGCGGCCGGTTGCCCGTTCCAGCGTGGTGGCCCGGTCCGGGCGAAGGACGACGTAGCTCAGCGGCACGCCCTGCTCCCCGGCCGCGGTGCGGAACAGGTCGATGAACCAGGGGCCGACGATGCCGTCGCAGACGACCTGGTAGCCGCCGCCGGCATAGCCGAAAGCCGCCGAGGCCAGCACCTGCAGCACCACCGTGTTCTGCCGGTGGGCTTCGGGCAGGTAGGGCGCGATCCTGCCCTGCCTGATGTAGTGCCAGAAGTCGTCGCTGTGCAGGTGGACGCTGGGCGTGAGGCAATCGGCAAGCAGCGCGGCCACGGTGCTCTTCCCGGCTCCGGGAGGCCCCGTCAGCACGGTGACCTGGCCCTCCGGGCGGGTGGTGCGCTGGGCGTTCGGCGGGTTCATACCGCCACCGTGCCACGTTCGACCGGCACACCGCTGTCGAATTCGGCCCCCGGCCCGGACGAGGGGCACCAGGTGGGCGCCGGCGATCGCCCGCCGTCGGGCCCGGTCCGAGGAGGACCGCCGCCGTTCACCGGCGGCCTCGCCCACCCGGCGGTCGTCCGCGCACGGGGCCCGGACCCCGGCCGGTCCGGCGGCAGTGGCGGCAGCGCGGGGCCCGCGGTGGTCGTTGCGGACCGCCGGACGGCGCCCGGCGGCAGCGGTCCCGGCCGCCGACCCGGGCGCAGAACGCTGCACGGCGTCGCGATCCGGCAGGCGCCCGGCGGTCTCCCGTCGCACGGCCCGGCCTTGAAGCGGTGCATCGGGATCCGGGACGGGCGGTGGCCGGGCGTCGAGGGGCGGGCGGTTCGCCGCCCTCATCCCGGGCCGGACCGCCTACCGGCGCGGCGCTGCGCCCCGCGGGCCGGCCCGCGCGGCGGCTGACCGGCCCGGGGCGCGGGGGCGGGGCTGATGGTGTGCGCGCGGGGGGGGGGGGGGGGGGCCCGTACCCCCCGGGGCCGCCGGGCGCCCCGGGGGGGGTGCCGGGCCCGCCGGCCCCCGGGGCCCGGGGCGGGCC